>NZ_JBFAXX010000002.1:0-226001 GCF_040680995.1 Kitasatospora sp. NPDC051914 | reverse complement strand
GGAAGCCTGCTTCGAGATGAGCACTCCCACCTCCTTTGAGAGGGTAAGGCTCCCAGTAGACGACTGGGTTGATAGGCCGGATATGGAAGCCCCGTGAGGGGTGGAGTTGACCGGTACTAATAGGCCGAGGGCTTGTCCTCAGTTGCTCGCGTCCACTGTGTTGGTTCTGAAACCACGAACAGACAGGTGTCTGATTCACGGTTTCACAGTGTTTCGGTGGTCATAGCGCGAGGGAAACGCCCGGTCACATTCCGAACCCGGAAGCTAAGCCTCGGAGCGCCGATGGTACTGCAGGGGGGACCCTGTGGGAGAGTAGGACGCCGCCGAACAATCATTCAGAGAAGCCCCCTCCCCTTCGGGAGGGGGCTTCTCGCATTTCCGGACCCGAATCGGCCGGACAAATCCGAGCCGGATCAGTTCAGCTCGGGCAGGATCTCGGCAGCTGTCTCCAGTTGGACGTACTGCTCGTCGAGAGTCAGGCCGCCGAGGCGGAGGACCAAGTGGTGGGCGCCGGCGTTGGTGTACTCGCGCAACCGGGCTGCGACTTCCGCGCGTGGCCCGATGACCACGGCCTGGATCTTCCGGAGGTCGTCGAGGGGGAGGCCGTAGACGGCACGGGCGTATGCGTCCATGGCCTGGTGGGCACGTACGGGGTCGTCGTCGACCAGGACGGAGACGAAGAGGGCCGGTGTGATCGCCTCGGGAGGACGGCCGGCGACTGCGGCGGCGCGGTGGACGGTGTCGAGACCGGTGCGGTAGTCGGCCGGGTCGGGCGGATAGGGGAGCCATCCGTCGTAGTGGCGGCCGGTGCGGGCGAGAGCGGCGGGTGTGGCGCCGCCCAGCCAGATCGGCGGGCCGCCCGGGGTGTGCGGACGGACGGACGGCGGGACGTCCTCGAAGTGCAGGAGCTTGCCGTGGAAGGAGAACGGCTCGGTGGCCGTCCACAGACGGCACCAGAGCGAGACCGTCTCGTCCAGGCGGGTGAAGCGGTCCGGCCAGGGCACCTCGGAGAGCTCGTACAGGGGGCGGCCGAAGCGGCCGGGGAAGCCGGCGCCGACGGCGACGGTCAGGCGGCCGCCGGACAGCAGGTCGATCGAGGCCAGCGAGTGTGCTGCCTGGACGGGGCGGCGGAGGAAGGGCAGCAGGGCTCCCGTGCCGAGTTCGACGTGGCGGGTGACGGCCGCCAGCGCGGACAGCATGGTGAGTGCTTCGATCCGCGGGGTCAGGAGGGAGTCGTTGACGAAGAGCGAGGCGAACCCGAGCTCCTCGGCGCGCAGGGCGAAGGGGAGGAGCTCGCGCGGATCGGTGCCCTCGCCCCACTGGGCCTGCCCGGTCGGGAGGAGTACGCCGGCCTTGATGTCGTTCTGCATGCCGCCAGGCTCGCCCGCCCGCGGTATCGGCTCAATTCCCGAGAGGGAATGGCGCGGTGACGTACGGCTGCGGAGACTGGGGCCATGGACTTCCCGCAGGCACTGCGTGAGCGCCGGGCCCGCCGGCATCTGAGCCAGCTCGACCTGGCCCTGCGGGCGGGCACCACCCAGCGGCATGTGAGCTTCATGGAGAGCGGGCGCTCCGCCCCGGGCCGCAGGATGGTGCTGCGGCTGGCGGAGTCACTGGAGTTGTCGCTGCGGGAGAGCAACGACCTGCTACTGGCGGCCGGTTATGCGGCGGAGTTCGAGGAGAGTCCCTTGGACGCGGCGAGCCTCGTCCCCGTCCGGGAGGCGCTGGAACACGTGCTGGCCGGTCATCTCCCGTACCCCGCCGTGGTGGTGGACCGGCACGGCACCCTGGTGGCGGCCAATGCGGCGTTCCCCGTGCTGACCGAGGGGGCGGCACCCGAGCTGTGCGGACCGTCCGCCAATGTGTACCGGCTCGCCTTGCACCCACGGGGCATGGCACCGCGGATCGCCAACTTCGCCGAGTGGTCGCGACACATCCTGCTGCGGCTGGAACGGCGGGCGGAGCGCGGGGCGGACGGCCGACTGGCGGCGCTGCGGGAGGAACTCGGCGGGTACGTGCCGGCGGCCGCGACGGAGGGGGAGCCGACGGGGTTCGCCGTGCCGCTCCGACTGGAGTCGAGCCGCGGCCCGTTGCGGCTGATCACCACCGTGACCACCCTCGCCACGGCGGTCGATGTGACGCTCGCCGAGCTGATGCTGGAGGCGTTCCTGCCCGCGGACGGCGGGACCGCGCAGCGGCTCCGGGAGTTCGCGGAAGGAGCGGTGGCCGCAGCCGACGGTTGCAGTCAGAGCCGGCCGGCGGCCTTGAGCGCGAGGTAGGCGTCGGCGAGGGCCGGGGGCAGGGCGGCGGGCGGTGCATCGAGGACGGTCACACCGTGCCGGGTGAGGTGCTCGGCGGTGCGGCGACGGTCGGCCCTGGTCTGCTCGGCCGCCGCGGCCCCGTACACGGCGTCGAGGGTGCCGCGGCCGGCGGCCAGCTCGTCCAGTCGGGGGTCGGCCACGGAGGCCAGGACGACCTCGTGGCGCTTGGTGAGCAGCGGGAGTTGGGGCAGCAGGCCGTCCTCGGCGGCGCCGGCGTCCAGGCCGGTGAGCAGCACGATCAGCGAGCGGTGCGGGGCCATGCGCACGGCGGTGGCGGTGAGCGCGCGCAGGTCGGTCTCGACGAGGGCGGGCTCCAGGGTGGTCATCGCGTCGGTGAAGGCGGGGAGGACGTCGGTGGCGGAGCGGCCGACGACGGCGGCTCGCCGGACGCGGTCGTGGGCGAGCAGGTCGACACGGTCGCCGGCCTTGGTCGCGAGGGCGGTCAGCAGCAGGGCGGCGTCGAGGGCGGCGTCCAGGCGGGGGGCGTCGCCGACGCGTCCGGCGGAGCCGCGGCCGGTGTCCAGGACGATCAGGATGTGCCGGTCGCGTTCGGGCCGCCAGGTGCGGACGGCGACGGTGTTGCGGCGGGCGCTGGCCCGCCAGTCGATGGAGCGGACGTCGTCTCCCGGCAGGTACTCGCGCAGCGAGTCGAACTCGGTGCCCTGGCCGCGGGTCAGGACGGAGGTGCGGCCGTCGAGTTCGCGCAGCCGGGCGAGCCGGGAGGGCAGGTGCTTGCGGCTGGCGAACGGCGGCAGGGCGCGGAGGGTCCAGGGGACGTCGTGCGCGCCCTGGCGGGCCGCCAGGCCGAGCGGGCCGAACGAACGGACCGTCACCCGGTGGGCCCGGTGGTCGCCGCGCCGGGTCGGCCCGAGGACGGTGGTGAGCCGCCGCCGTTCCCCGGCCGGGACGGTGACGGTGTGCCGGGAGTTCTCGTACGAGCTGCCGGGGTGCCAGGCGGACGGTGCCCAGGCGTCCCTGACGAGGGCGCGGAGCGGGCGCCGGGAGGTGTTGGTGACGGTCAGTTCGATCTCGGCGGTGTCGCCGAGCCGGACCCGGGTGTCGCCGCCGCGGGCCAGCTGCAGGGTGCGGACGGGCGCGGCGAGGACCAGGTCGGCGGCAACGCCCAGCAGGACGAGCAGGGTGACGGTGCCGATCCCCGCCCAGGAGGGGACGACCAGGCCGACGACGAGCGCGCCGAGCGCGGCGAGCAGGGCGGTGCGGCCGGTCAGGGCCATGGGCGGGGCTCCTCGGGGTGTGCGGGGCGGCGGTCCGGACGCCGGGCTCCGGTGCGTGGCCGGGGCCGGGGAAGGCGGGGCGGGGTCAGCGCGGGGCGGGGGTCTGGGACAGGACGGCCTGGATCACCGAGTCGGCGGTGACGCCCTCCATCTCGGCCTCGGCCCGCAGCTGGATGCGGTGGCGCAGGGTCGGCAGGGCGAGCGCCTTGACGTCGTCGGGGGTGACGTAGTCGCGGCCGGCGAGCCAGGCCCAGGCCCGGGAGGTGCCGAGCAGGGCGGTGGCGCCGCGCGGGGAGACGCCGATGGACAGCGACGGCGACTGCCGGGTGGCCCGGCAGAGGTCGACGATGTAGGCGAGGACGTCAGGGGCGACGGTGACCTTGGCGATCTCCTCGCGGGCGGCGGCGATGTGGGCCGGCCCGGCGACCGGGCGGACGCCGGCGGCGGCGAGGTCGCGCGGGTCGAAGCCGGCGGCGTGCCGGGCCAGTACCTGGTACTCCTGGTCGCGGCCGGGAAGCGGCAGGACCAGCTTGAGCAGGAAGCGGTCGAGCTGGGCCTCGGGCAGCGGGTAGGTGCCCTCGTACTCCACCGGGTTCTGGGTGGCGGCGACCAGGAAGGGCTCGGGCAGCGGCCGGGGCTCGCCGTCGACGGTGACCTGGCGCTCCTCCATGGCCTCCAGCAGCGAGGCCTGGGTCTTCGGCGGGGTGCGGTTGATCTCGTCGGCGAGCAGCAGGTTGGTGAAGACAGGGCCGGGCTGGAAGGAGAACTCGGCGGTGCGGGCGTCGTAGACCAGCGAGCCGGTGACGTCGCCGGGCATCAGGTCGGGGGTGAACTGGATGCGCTTGGTCTCCAGGCTGAGCGCGGTGGAGAGGGTGCGGACGAGCAGCGTCTTGGCGACGCCGGGGACGCCCTCCAGCAGCACGTGGCCGCCGCAGAGCAGGGCGACGACCAGGCCGGTGACGGCCGCGTCCTGGCCGACCACGGCCTTGCCGATCTCGTCGCGCAGTGCGGTGAGCGCCGTGCGGGCGTCCACCGCGGCGGGGGCGGCGCCGGCGGGCGCGCCGGTCTTGGTGAGGGTCGTGCTGGCAGCGGGCTGCTCGGTCACGGCTGTCGTACCTGCCTTTCCAGGGCGTCGAGGTCGTCGGAGAGCCGCAGCAGCGCGGCGTCGTCGGTGGGCGGCTCGCCGTACAGCAGCGCGTGCAGGTCGGCGGACGGGCGGCCGATGCGGCCGGCGGCGGCCGCGCAGAGGGCGGCCGGGTCGGGCTCGCCGGCGGAGACCGGGACGCCGAGCACCGGGGCGATCCGGTGGCGGGCGGCGCGGCGCAGTGCGTCGGCGGCGTGGCCGCGGGCGTTCGCCCGGCGGTAGAGGCGGGCGCGGCCCTCGGTGGTCTCGGCGGCGCGGACGACGACGGGCAGTTCCTCGGAGACCACCGGGCCGAGCCGGCGGGCCCGCCAGGCGGCGGCCAGGGCCGCGGCGAGGGCGAGCTGCAGGGCGGCCCAGTTCCAGCCGGCCGGGACGTGGTCCAGCAGGCTGCGGCGGCCGGCCGTGGCAGGGGTGCCGGTGCTGTCGTAGTCGGGCAGGTACCAGACCAGGTGGGGCCGGGAGCCGAGCAGCCCGAGGGCGAGCGAGGCGTTGCCGTCCTTGGCGAGGCGCTGGTTGGTGAGCGGCCGGTCGGTGCCGAGGACGGCGGTCTGCCGCCCGGATCCGTCGGTGTGCAGGACGAGGGTCGGCCTGTTGTGCCGCGGGTAGCAGCCGGTGTCGCCGGGGGCCGGGTCGTAGAGGAGGCCGCCGAGTTCGGCGCTGCCGGCCGCGGTGGCCTCGGGGAGGCTGCACTGCGGCGGGGTGGACAGCTCGGAGGCGTAGTCGGGCAGGCCGTCGGCCGCCGTCGAGGTGCGGACACCGCGGGCGAAGGCGTCGAGCTGGGCGTCGTCCGGGGCGAGCAGGACCAGCCTGCTCCGCGGGCCGCGGTCGGCGGCGAGCCGGTCGAGCAGTGCCGGGTCGAGCAGGTAGGGGTCGGGCAGCACGACGGTGGTGTCGGCGGCGCCGAGGGCGGCGGTGAGCTCGGCCTCGCCCGCGGCGGTGCGAACGGTCACGCCCTCGCGCTCCAGCAGGCGGACGGCGGCGCGGGCGCCCTCCGGGTCGGGGGAGCGGGGGTCGAGCGGAGGCCAGGCGCTGCTGCCGCCGAGGCCGCCGACGAGCAGGCCGACGAGCAGCAGGAAGGCGGCGGCCAGCAGGTACCAGCGGGCGCGGCGCCAGCGGCGGCGCACGGGCACGGCCAGGCTCGTCCCGGGGGCCGTGCCGGCCGGCGCGCCGGGGTCGGCGGCCGTCCCGTCCGGGGTGCCGTCCTGGGCCTCGGCCGCGGGCGGTGCGGCGGTGGGCGGTGCGGTGGTCATGCGGCGGCTCCGCCGGTCGGGACGAGGACGGGACGGGCTGCCGCGAGGGCGCGGTCCAGCGCCAGCAGGCCGTCGTAGGCGGCCCGGTCGGCGGTGCGCTCGCCGTACACGACGTCGTCGAAGGTGCGGGCCGCGGAGGCGAGGGCGGCGGCGTGGTCGGGGAGGGCGCGGCCGGCCTCTGCGGCGGCCTCGTCGGCCGTCCGGCCGGGGCGGACGTCGAGCACCGTCCGCTCCTCCAGGGCACGCACCAGGGCGCGCATCTGCTCGCGGACGGCCTGCGGCCAGTCGCCGGCCGCGGCCCGGGCGGCGGCCTCGGCGCGGTGCTGGTCGGCGGTGCGCGGGCCGCGGTGGGCGAACAGCGCCTCGGTGCGGCCGGCCTCGCGGCGGGGCGTGCCGAGCCGCCACCACACGGCGGTGACCACCACGGCGGCCAGCAGCAGGGCGAGCACGGCGCCGGTGCTGCCGCCGGCCATGGACTCGCCGAGGTGCCCGAACAGCCTGCCGATCTGCTCGTCCAGCCAGTCCATGGCGCGCTGGGTCAGGCTCGGGTCGTGCCGGTGGTAGGCCGGGTTGAGCAGTTCGTCGCGGGCCGCGTCCCGCGCGGGCCCGCGCGGGACGGTGACCGGTGCACCCTCCGCGAGGACGCGCGGCAGCGCCCCCGGTTCCCCCCAGTACGGCATCGGCTCAGACTCCGGGGGAGGCCTGGTTGCCCGCCCAGCCGGCGGAGCCGTACTCGGGCAGGCCCGCGGCGCGGGCGAGCTCGATGTCGAGCGCCTCGCGGCGGATGCGCTGGTCGATGTAGAGCAGCACGTTGACGGCGGCGCCGAGCGGGATGGTGAACGTGGCGACGATGGTGCCGCCGATCGCGAGGATCAGCAGGCCGAGCGGCGGCAGGCCCATCACGAAGGGGTTGTCGGCGGTCGGGGCCTCGTCGCCGGCGACGGCGAGCGCGGCGAGCGAGAACGGCATCATCACCATGCCGGAGGCGACCGCGATGAGCACCCGGGTCAGCACGTTGATGCCGAACAGCCGCCACCAGGAGCCGCGCACCAGCCGCCGGGAGCGGGACATCGCGGTGAACACGCCCTGCCGCTCCAGCACCAGGGCGGGTGCGGCGAGGCTGAGGTCGATCCCGAGCCAGAGCGCCACCGGCACGGCCGCCAGCGTCAGGATCGCGCCGAGGGCGAGCAGGGTGTCGTTGAGGCCGTCGACGATGCCGAGCACCACCAGGGCGATGCCGGGGACGAACGGCCCGACGACGATCAGGAAGGTGAGCAGGGTGAGCCCGGTCAGGGCGGCCAGCCGCGGCCGGGCGGCCTTCCAGGCGTCCCCGAGCGCCACCGGTTGGCCGAGGACGGCCTTGCTCACCACCATCGTCAGCATGCCGACCGCGACGACGCCCAGCAGCAGCTCGACCGGCACCGGCCCGAGCATCGCGGTGAGCTCCGAGGCGTCGCCCGGCTGCTCGTAGGCCCACCACTCGCCGAGCGCCTGCAGCACCTGCTGCACGGCGGCCAGGCCGAGCGAGAGGGCGAGTGCCGTCCGCCAGTGCCTGCGGACGGTGGTGACCGCGCCGTCGAGGATCTCGCCGACGCCCAGCGGGCGCAGCGGGATGATGCCGGGCTTCGGGCTCAGCGGCACGCCCCAGCCGCCCTGCACGCCGGGGCCGCCGCCGTACTGGCCGGTACCGCCGGGTGCGCCGTACCGGCCCGCGTCGCGGCTCTGGCCCTGGTGGGGAATGCTGCCGTACGCTCCGCCGTACGGACCGGGGCCGCCTGCAGCGTCGCCGACGGCGCCGGGCGGCTGGTCGGCCGGCGGCCGGACGTCGTCGCGGGGCGGCTCGGGCGAACCGGGCGAGGCCCAGCCCGGGGTGTCGGTCATCAAAGCTCCTTGTCGGAGGCCCGGGGCTTCGTGGCCCGGGCCCGGACGTCGGGTCGGCGTCGGATCGGGTACGGCGTACGGCCGGAACTCGCTGCTGCGCCGCCCATCGTGCCATGGTGGCGCCGACGGCCCCAGGGGTATCCCGTTGCTGATCGACAACGGTCGGCAGGTACGGCCCCGACCGGGGTTTTTGCGGTGTTCTGCCCGGTTCGCAGCCCGCGTCGGGCGACCCCCCTGTCCGGGCTGTGGGGCAGGTCACAATCGGGTAATGAGAAGATGGAGTCATGAAGGGACGCGTCCTCGTCGTTGATGACGACACCGCACTGGCCGAGATGCTCGGCATCGTGCTGCGTGGTGAAGGATTTGAGCCGTTTTTCGTCGCCGACGGGGACAAGGCGCTAGCCGCGTTCCGGGAGACCAAGCCCGACCTCGTGCTGCTCGACCTGATGCTTCCGGGTCGCGACGGCATCGACGTCTGCCGTCAGATCCGGGCCGAGTCCGGCATCCCGATCGTGATGCTGACCGCGAAGACGGACACGGTGGACATCGTCGTGGGCCTGGAGTCCGGCGCCGACGACTACGTCACCAAGCCGTTCAAGCCCAAGGAGCTGGTGGCCCGGGTTCGCGCCCGGCTGCGCCGCGCCGAGGAGCCCACGCCCGAGCAGCTCACCATCGGCGACCTCGTCATCGACGTGGCCGGCCACTCGGTGAAGCGCGACGGCCGCGGCATCCCGCTGACCCCGCTGGAGTTCGACCTGCTGGTCGCGCTGGCCCGCAAGCCCTGGCAGGTGTTCACCCGCGAGGTGCTGCTGGAGCAGGTCTGGGGCTACCGCCACGCCGCCGACACCCGGCTGGTCAACGTCCATGTCCAGCGCCTGCGCTCCAAGATCGAGAGGGACCCGGAGCGCCCCGAGATCGTGGTGACCGTGCGCGGCGTCGGCTACAAGGCGGGGCCCAGCTGACGTGGGGCAGTTCGAAGCTGACGACTCCCCGTCGGGCATCGCACCCGGCGGGGAGGCTGCTGTGCGCGGAGACGTACTGAGTTCGACCACGGAGGGCCGGCGCAGGCGCCGCGGCCCCGCCGCGTTCTGCGCCCAGGTGATCCGTCAGTTCCGGCGGCCGGTGCGACGCCTGATCGCGCTGTACCGCCGCTCCATCCAGCTGCGCGTGGTCGCCGCCACGCTGCTGCTCTCCGTCGTGGTCGTGCTGGTGCTCGGCGTGGTCGTGGTCGCGCAGGTGCGCACCGGCCTGCTCGACACCAAGAAGCACGCCGCACAAGGCCAGGCGTTCGGCGGCTTCCAGATCGAGCAGGACAAGATCAACGAGGCGATCAACCTGCAGGCGAAGGCCGGCACCGGCACCGACCCCTCGCGGGACGAGGTCGGCACCTGGCTCATCAAGCAGGTCTCCGACCTCGCCAGCGGCGGCACCGGCGTCTACTCGGTGATCGCCCTGGTGCCCTCCACCGGCCAGCAGGAGAGCGCGCCCAGCGCGGCCCTGCGCGGCGCCTGGTACTCCGGCAACATCGTCCCCGACTCGATCAGCCAGGACCTGCGCGACGAGGTCGCCGCCGAACCCGGCACCCCGCACCAGCAGACCACCGAGATCCAGCGCTCCACCGACGACGGCAGCCCCTCGTACAACGAGCCCGGGCTGGTCATCGGCAAGCAGTTCACCGGCCCCGACGGCAACCCGTACCAGCTGTACTACGTCTTCTCCTTCGGACAGGAGACCAAGACCCTCGGCCTGGTCACCGGCACCCTGGCGACCGCCGGCGTGTTCGTGGTCATCCTGCTCGGCGGCATCGCCTGGCTGGTCGTCCGGCAGGTCGTCACCCCCGTGCGGATGGCCGCCGGGATCTCCGCACGGCTGGCCGCGGGCCACCTCGAGGAGCGGATGAAGGTGACCGGGACGGACGACATCGCCCGCCTCGGCGAGTCCTTCAACCGGATGGCCAACGCCCTGCAGGCGCAGATCCGGCAGCTGGAGGAGCTCTCCCGGGTGCAGCGCCGCTTCGTCTCCGACGTCTCGCACGAGCTGCGCACCCCGCTCACCACCGTGCGGATGGCCGCCGACCTGATCTACGACAGCCGCGACGACCTCGACCCGATGGCCGCTCGCTCCGCCGAACTGCTGCAGGACCAGCTGGACCGCTTCGAGTCGCTGCTCGCCGACCTGCTGGAGATCAGCCGCTTCGACGCCGGCGCCGCGATCCTCGACGCCGAGCCGGTCGACCTCCGGGAGATCGTGACCCGCGTGGTCGAGGCCGCCGACCCGCTGGCCCAGGCCAAGGGCAGTGCGGTGATCGTCCGCGGCGCGGAGAAGCCGGTCGTCGCCGAGGTCGACTCCCGGCGGATCGAGCGCATCCTGCGCAACCTGGTCGTCAACGCCCTGGAGCACGGCGAGGGCCGCGACGTCGTCGTCCGGCTCGGCACCGGCGAGGGCGCGGTCGCCGTCGGCGTCCGCGACTACGGCATCGGCCTCAAGCCCGGCGAGGCCTCCCGGGTGTTCCACCGGTTCTGGCGCGCCGACCCGTCCCGGGTGCGCACCACCGGCGGCACCGGCCTCGGCCTGTCCATCGCCGTCGAGGACGCCCACCTGCACGGCGGCTGGCTCCAGGCCTGGGGCGAGCCCGGCGGGGGATCGCACTTCCGCCTGACCCTGCCCCGCACCCGCGGCGGCGAGATCAGCCGGGCCCCGTTCCGGCTGGAGCCGGAGGACTCCCGGCACAACCGCGGCCTCGCCGCCCCCGGCGCGCCCTACCGCCGCGCCGTCCGCCCGACCGGCGCGACCGCGCTCACCGCGGCCGACGGCGCCGCCGACCAGGACGGTCCCGAGAGCCCCGACGGCGGGCAGTCCGGTTTCGGCAGCGGCCTCGGCGGCGTGCTGTCGATCGGCCCCGGACTGGGCCGCCCGCAGGCCGCACCCGTCGCCGACCCCTCGGACGTCCGGGCGGTGGCCTCGGGGTACGGTGCCACCGGGGCCCAGGTCGTCGTCGACTGCGGACCTGGCCGCCCGACACTCCCTCCCCAGGAGGGTCCGGACACCGCCGACACCGGGAGGCCCCAGCGTGCGAAGGACGAGCGGCGTGAGGGCTGAGCTGCGCTCCGCCCGGGCCGCCTGCGCCGCACTCGCCGTCCTGCTCGCCGCGGGCTGCGCCGCGATGCCCGCGGACGGCCCGCCCGAGCGGGTCGAGCTGCCGCAGGGCTCCGGCGCGGAGAACCTGCAGGTCCGGGTGTTCCCGGTGCCGCCGCACAAGGGCGAGGACCCGCGCGACCTGCTGGCCGGCTTCCTGGCCGCCTCCAACGCGGACGAGGCCAAGGACTACGAGACCGCGCTGAAGTACCTGACCGCCGACGCGGGCAAGCGGTGGAACCCGCAGGCGGGCGTCACCGTGCTCGCCGCCACCCTGCACCGGGACAAGACGGTCGTCGCCACCGACACCACCTCGATCACCGTGACCGGCAGCAAGGTCGCCGAGCTCGACGAGGACCACTCCTACCGGACGGTCTCCGACGAGGCGTACCAGCAGCAGTTCACCTTCGTGAAGGAGACCGAGGGCCCGGACAAGGGGGAGTGGCGGATCGACCGCCTCCCGGACGGCCTGATCGTCGATCAGACCAACTTCCGGAACTCCTACCGGGCGGTCCACCGCTACTTCTACGCCTCCTCCGACCCGTCGGCCGACGGCGCCACCCCGTCCGTCATGGTGCCCGACCCGATCTACCTGCGCCGCCGCACCGACCCGCTCACCGCGGCCGCCAAGGCGCTCGCCGCCGGGCCCTCGCAGTGGCTGTCGCCCGCGGTCTACTCGGCCTTCGAGGGCGTGCGCATCCAGGGCGCGGTGACGGTCAACGACAGCCGGGCCGCCGCGGTCCGCGTCGACGTCGCCGACTTCGGCGGCCGGCAGAGCGCCTGCAAGCAGATGGCCACCCAGCTCTTCCACACCCTGGCCGACCAGCAGGGCAAGGCCCAGCTCGACCGGGTCGACCTGTCCGGCGCCAAGGGCGGCTGCTCGGTCACCGCCTCCGAGGCCGCCGACTCCGCACCCGGCCGGCTCGCCGGCTCTGCAGGGGCCGCCCAGTACTACCAGGTCGACACCGGCCAGCTGCTCCTGCTGCAGGGCGACGGCCCGGGCCGCGCCGTCTCCGGCCCGCTCGGCCAGTCCGGCCAGCCGAAGATCGGCGAGGTCGCCGTCCGCCGCGACGGCACCGGCGCCGCCGCGATCGGCGCGGACGGCCGCTCCCTCTACGTGACCGGGTTCGGCGAGGCGGAGAAGCTCGGCGACCCGGTGATCACCAGTCACTCCACCCAGGCCGGGCAGGGCCTCGCCTCGCCCAGCTGGGACGGCCGGCAGAACCTCTGGCTGGTCGACCGCGACCCGGCCGCGCCGCAGGTCTACCTGGTGCGCGGGCGCAAGTCCGTCGCCGCCCAGGTCGACGGCCTGGCCGGCCGCACCGTCCAGGACGTGCGGGTCTCCTCCGACGGCGCCCGGATCGCCCTGGTGCTCAAGGACGGCTCCGGCCGGCGCTCGCTGCAGATCGGACTGGTGGTGCACGAGGGCACGAGCGGCTCGCCGCGGGCCCGCATCACCGGCCTGCGGCCGGTCGCCCCGCTGCTCACCGATGTCGCCTCGGTGTCCTGGGCCGACACCGACCAGCTGCTGGTGCTCGGCAAGGAGCAGGGCAAGCTCCAGCTGCTCAACTACGTGGGCACGGACGGCTCGCAGTCCAGTGACTCCCCGCTGCAGGGCGGCGAGTCGATGACCACGGTGTCCTCCGCCGAGAGCCGCACGGGCGAGAGCGTGCCGCCCGTCCTGGCGTACTCCAGCGACCACCGGATCTTCCGGCTGCAGGGCAACCAGTGGCGCGAGGTCGCGCTGCAGGGCCACCCGGCCGCCTCCTTCGGCTACCCGGGCTGACGCACGGGCCCAGCGCCCCTGAGCGACCCTCTTCGAGGGTTACCGGCCCAGCCCGATCGAGGCCGCCCGGCGGGCGGTTGCTGCCACGGTGGCGGCGGCCCGGGGCGGGCAGCCGGCTGCCCGTAGGGCGCGGGCGGCTTCGGCGAGGCTGGCCCCGGTGGTCACCAGGTCGTCCACCAGGACGACCGGCCGGCCGTGCAGGAGTGCGACGGTGCGCGGCCGGACCGTGAGCGCGCCGTGCAGGTTGCGGTGCCGTTCGGCGGCCGACAGCCCGGCCTGGTCGGCCACCCGGCGGGCGTGCCGCAGCACCGGTGCGACCCGTGCCGGCCGGCCCGCCCGGCGGAGCTCCCGTGCGGCCGCCCGGGCCAGCCGCAGCGCCGGATCGTGCCCGCGCTCCCGGACCGACCGGCGCGTGGAGGGCACCGGGACGAGCAGCAGGGGTGCGCCCGGCGCACCGGGGGCGCCTGCCGCGTCCGCGGAGCGTACGGCTGCCGCGAGCGCCGATCCGAGCGGCCGTGCCAACCGCAGGGCGCCGCGCTCCTTGTGGGCGATCAGCAGGTTCCGCACCGGCCCGCCGTACGGCGTGGCGGCGTGCACCGGCGGCAGCCCGTCCGGCGGCGGCTCGGGCCCGGCCGGTCCGGCCGCCGCGCAGGTCAGCAGCGCCCGGCAGGCGGGGCAGAGCTGGCCGGCGCCTTCGCCGCAGCCCGCGCAGCGGGCGGGCAGCAGCAGGTCGAGCAGGCCGCCGAGGAGGCCTGCGGTGCGCGGCGCGGTCACGGACGCCTCCCGTGGCACACGGAGCACGTATGACGTGCACGAATGGGACACCGGACGGTGCCGCAAGTGTCGTGCGGCCCCTTGCCGGGGTACGGACTGCGCCATACGGTGGGCGCCACGGAGCGTGTTGTCCAGCTGTTAACCGGTGTTTCACTCCATGGGAGGTAAACAATGGGTGACAGCCGTACAGCCGGTCCGGTCTCGCCATGGTGTTCGACTGGGGAGGCGGAATCCCCGAGCGAGGTGTTCCATAAGGCACACAGGGGGTTTCAAGCGCTCCTGGTGGGGAGGAAGTGAGGTGAGGGCCAGTCGAGTTCGCCGCTCCCGGCGAAGGTGGGGGGCTGGTGGCGGATTGACTGGTCCGGCTGGGTCTCAGTCCGGTCCGGGTGCGTTCCGGATCGGCGACAGCACAAGGGATCGGAGTTCTGCGTGGACATCGTCGTCAAGGGCCGCAAGACCGAGGTGCCCAAGAGGTTCCGCGAGCACGTGGCCGAGAAGCTGGAGAAGGTCCAGAAGTTCGACGGCAAGGTGATCAGCCTCGACGTCGAGGTGTCCAAGGAGCACAACCCGCGCCAGGCCGACCGGTCCGAGCGGGTCGAGATCACTCTCCGTACCCGCGGCCCGGTGATCCGGGCCGAGGCCGCCGCGAGCGACCCGTACGCGGCGCTCGACCTGGCCTCGGCGAAGCTCGACGCGCAAATGCGGAAGTCCGCCGACCGGCGCCGGGTGCACAAGGGCGGCAACGGCCGCACCCCCGTCAGCGTCGCAGCGGCGACGGCCGCCCTGGCCGCGCTCCCCTCGACCGAGCAGACCGAGGGCCCGGTCAACGGGGCGGCCCGCAAGACCATGATGGGCTCTCTGGAGGTGGAGGGCGACGGACCGCTCGTCGTCCGCGAGAAGACGCACCCCGCCGCGCCGATGTCGCTGGACCAGGCGCTGTACGAGATGGAACTGGTCGGCCACGACTTCTTCCTGTTCGTGGAGAAGGACAGCGGCCTGCCGAGCGTGGTGTACCGCCGGCACGGCTACCACTACGGCGTCATCCACCTGAAGGAGGACGCGACGGCCGTCGGCGGAGGCGCCGGCGGTGCGATCAACGGACCGGACGAGGACTGATCCCGTCCCGCTCCGGCAGCACGACAGATCGATCGACCGGGTGACCCCGGCGGCCCTGCCGCCGGGGTCACCCAGCTGGGCGGACCGGTCTCGGAGGGTGATCAACGCCGCTGCGGTCATGGAATGATGGAGCCGACATCAACCGGCGACCGGGGGAGGAGCGGATGGGCGAGCCCATCAGCCGTGGTGCGGAGGTCGGCCTGGCGGGCGGCGGGTCGGGCGGCCCCCCGGCGTACCGGGCGGAGCCGATCAGGGTGCTGGTGGTGGACGACCACGCGCTGTTCCGCCGCGGCCTGGAGATCGTGCTCGCCGAGGAGGAGGACATCAAGGTCATCGGCGAGGCGGGGGACGGCGCGGAGGCCGTGCTCAAGGCCGCCGACCTGTTGCCGGACATCATCCTCATGGACGTCCGGATGCCGCGCCGCAGCGGGATCGAGGCCTGCACCGCGATCAAGGACGTGGTGCCCAGCGCCAAGATCATCATGCTGACGATCAGCGACGAGGAGGCCGACCTCTACGAGGCCATCAAGGCCGGCGCGACCGGCTACCTCCTCAAGGAGATCTCCACCGACGAGGTCGCCACCGCCATCCGCGCGGTCGCCGACGGCCAGTCGCAGATCAGCCCCTCGATGGCGGCCAAGCTGCTCACCGAGTTCAAGTCGATGATCCAACGGCGCTCCGACGACCGGGAGTTGGTGCCCGCACCGCGGCTCACCGACCGGGAACTGGAAGTGCTCAAGCTGGTCGCCACCGGGATGAACAACCGGGAGATCGCCAAGGAGCTCTTCATCAGCGAGAACACCGTGAAGAACCACGTCCGCAACATCCTGGAGAAGCTGCAACTGCACTCCCGGATGGAGGCCGTGGTCTACGCGATGCGCGAGAAGATCCTCGAAATAGGCTGACCCGGGCCCGGCCCGCCGGCCGGGGCCTCAGAGCAGCTTCTCCAGGGCCGGGCGCAGCCCCTCGTCCGCCAGCCGCTCCACCCGCACCGCGTCGCAGCCCACCCAGGCCGCCGCCTCGCGCAGCGCCTCGGCCAGCGGCGCCACGAACTTCGGCCCCTCCAGCGAGACCTGACGTGCCACCAGGGTGCGGCCCTCGCGTGCCGGGTCGACCCGGCCGACCAGCCGGCCGCCCGCCAGCAGCGGCATGGCGAAGTACCCGTGCACCCGCTTGTGCTTGGGCGTGTACGCCTCCAGCCGGTGCGTCATGCCGAAGATCCGCTCGGTGCGGGCGCGGTCCCAGATCAGCGAGTCGAAGGGTGAGAGCAGGGTCGTGCGGTGCCGGCCGCGCGGCTCGGAGGCCAGCGCCGCCGGATCGGCCCAGGCCGCCGCCGCCCAGCCCTCGACCTGCACCGGCACCAGGCCGGAGGCCTCGATCACCGACTCCACCTGGGTGCCCTTGAGGCGGTGGTGGTCCATCAGGTCGGCTCGCGTCGCCACCCCGAGTGCGGCGCCCGCCTGGGCGACCAGCCGGCGCAGGCACTCCTCGTCGGAGAGGTCCTGGCCGTACAGCTCCGCCGGGACGGCCTGCTCGGCCAGCTCGTAGACCCGTTTCCAGCTGCGCCGCTCGGTGCACACCACGTCGCCGAAGGCGAGCGCCCGCTCCACCGCGATCTTGGTGTCGGACCAGTCCCACCACTCGGCGGTGCGCTTGGCGCCGCCCAGCCCCGTCGACGTCAGCGGCCCCTCGGCCCGCAGCTTGTCCAGCACCGCCCGGTACGTCTCCGGCGGGACCTGGTGGCCCCAGAGGTTGCCGCGGCCGCGGTAGGCGCGGCGCCGGAAGGCGAACAGCGGCCACTCCTCGATCGGCAGGATGCACGCCGCGTGCGACCAGTACTCGAACGTCGTCTCCGAACCCCAGTACGCGCCCTCCACCGCGGGGCGCCCCACGGCGCCGAGCCGTGCGTAGGGGACCAGTTCGTGCGAGCGGGCCAGCACCGAGATGGTGTCCAGCTGGACGGCGCCGAGGTGGCGCAGCACGCCGCGGACCCCGCCGCGGCGGTCCGGGGCGCCCAGTAGCCCCTGGGCGCGGAGGGCGATCCGGCGGGCCTGGTCGGCGGAGAGCATGACGGTCATGCCGGGCAGCGTAGGCCCTGCCACTGACAACCGGCCGGGGCCGCGGACGACCGGTCGCCGCCGACCGGCCCCGGCCGCCGGGAACCTGTGCGACCCGCCGGGGGTTGACCGGAAAGAGGAGGCACGGGTTGACCGTTTTGTCCCGGGGCCGGTGCTTCGCAGCGCTTTGCCCCTCCGGGTGACACAGGAATACCGTGCTGACGGACCTCCCGGCGGCTTGGCCTCCTCGCATACGATGGCCCGTACGGTGGGGTAGGTCTCGCCGATTGTCATCCAGAGCCGATCCAGGCAAGGAGCCCGCTCACGTGTCCGTCTTCGACAAGATCCTGCGCGCAGGCGAGGGTAAGATCCTCCGCAAGCTGCAGCGGATTGCCGCCCAGGTCAACTCGATCGAAGAGGACTTCGTCAACCTCAGCGACGACGAGCTGCGCGCACTGACCGACGAGTACAAGGCCCGCCTCGAAGAGGGCGAGAGCCTGGACGACATCATGCCGGAGGCCTTCGCGACCGTCCGCGAGGCCGCCAAGCGCGTGCTGGGCCAGCGCCACTACGACGTGCAGATCATGGGCGGCGCCGCGCTGCACTACGGCTACGTCGCCGAGATGCGCACCGGCGAGGGCAAGACCCTGGTCGGCACCCTGCCCGCGTACCTCAACGCGCTGACCGGCAAGGGCGTCCACCTGATCACCGTCAACGACTACCTCGCCGAGCGCGACTCGGAGTGGATGGGCCGGGTGCACCGCTTCCTCGGCCTCGAGGTCGGCGTGATCCTGGCGAACATGTCGCCGGCCGAGCGCAAGCGCCAGTACGGGATGGACATCACGTACGGCACGAACAACGAGTTCGGCTTCGACTACCTGCGCGACAACATGGCCTGGTCGAAGGACGAGCTCGTCCAGCGCGGCCACAACTTCGCGATCGTCGACGAGGTCGACTCGATCCTCATCGACGAGGCCCGCACCCCGCTGATCATCTCGGGCCCGGCCGACCAGGCCACCAAGTGGTACAACGACTTCGCCAAGCTGGTGCTGCGCCTCAAGCGCGACCGCGACTACGAGGTCGACGAGAAGAAGCGCACGGTCGGCATCCTGGAGGACGGCGTCGGCCGGGTCGAGGACTACCTCGGCATCGACAACCTCTACGAGTCGGTGAACACCCCGCTGGTCGGCTTCCTCAACAACGCCATCAAGGCGAAGGAGCTCTACAAGGCGGACAAGGACTACGTCGTCATCAACGGCGAGGTCATGATCGTCGACGAGCACACCGGCCGCATCCTGGCCGGCCGCCGCTACAACGAGGGCATGCACCAGGCGATCGAGGCCAAGGAGGGGGTGGAGGTCCAGAACGAGAACCAGACCCTGGCCACCATCACCCTGCAGAACTTCTTCCGCCTCTACGACAAGCTGTCCGGCATGACCGGTACCGGCACCACCGAGGCCGCCGAGTTCCACCAGATCTACAAGCTCGGCGTGGTGCCGATCCCCACCAACAAGACGCCGCGCCGCATCGACCAGCCCGACCTCATCTACAAGTCGGAGCCGGCCAAGTTCGCCGCCGTCGTCGAGGACATCGCCGAGAAGCACGAGAAGGGCCAGCCGGTCCTGGTCGGCACCGTCTCGGTCGAGAAGTCCGAGTACCTCTCCCAGGAGCTGCGCAAGCGCGGCATCCCGCACGAGGTGCTGAACGCCAAGCACCACGAGCGCGAGGCGCAGATCGTCGCGCAGGCCGGCCGCAAGGGCGCTGTCACCGTCGCCACCAACATGGCCGGCCGCGGCACCGACATCATGCTCGGCGGCAACGCCGAGCACCTGGCCGCCGCCGAGCTCGCCCAGCGCGGCATCAACCCGGAGGACACCCCGGAGGAGTACGAGGCCGCCTTCCCGAGCGCGCTGGACAAGGCCAAGGAGGCCGTCAAGGCCGAGCAGCTGGAGGTCCAGGAGCTCGGCGGCCTGTACGTGCTCGGCACCGAGCGCCACGAGTCCCGCCGCATCGACAACCAGCTCCGCGGCCGCTCCGGCCGCCAGGGCGACCCGGGCGAGTCCCGCTTCTACCTGTCGCTCGGCGACGACCTGATGCGCCTGTTCAAGGCCGGCATGGTCGAGCGCGTGCTCTCCATGGCGAACGTCCCGGAGGACGTGCCGATCGAGTCCAAGATGGTCACCCGCGCCATCGCCTCCGCGCAGACCCAGGTCGAGCAGCAGAACTTCGAGATCCGCAAGAACGTCCTCAAGTACGACGAGGTCCTCAACCGCCAGCGCGAGGTCATCTACGGCGAGCGCCGCCGCGTCCTGGAGGGCGAGGACCTGCAGGAGCAGGTCGGCCACTTCATGGACGACACCGTCGAGGCGTACGTCAACGCCGCCACCGGCGAGGGCTTCGAGGACGACTGGGACCTCGAGAAGCTCTGGACGGCCCTCAAGCAGCTCTACCCGATCTCCCTGGACCTGGACGAGCTGGAGGAGGAGGCCGGCGGCACCGCCGGGCTCACCCCCGAGTTCCTCACCCGGACCATCCAGGAGGACGTGCAGGCCGCCTACGGCCGCCGCGAGGACCAGCTCGGCGAGCAGATCATGCGCGAGCTGGAGCGCCGCGTCGTCCTGTCGGTGCTGGACCGCCGCTGGCGCGAGCACCTCTACGAGATGGACTACCTGCAGGAGGGCATCGCCCTGCGCGCCTACGCGCAGCGCGACCCGCTGGTCGAGTACCAGCGCGAGGGCTACGACATGTTCGCCGCCATGATGGAGGGCATCAAGGAGGAGTCCGTCGGCTACCTGTTCAACCTGGAGGTCCAGGTCGAGCAGCAGGTCGAGGAGGTGCCGGTCGCCGAGGACGCCGTCGCGCTGGAGAAGGCCGACGCCCGCCCGGAGATCAAGGCCAAGGGCCTGGAGGCCCCGGCCCGCCAGCGCCTGCACTACACCGCGCCGACCGTCGACGGCGACGACACCGTCATCGAGGGCGACTTCGAGGACTCCGTGGTGGACGAGGGCGACGGGATGACCCGCGCCGAGCGCCGCCGCGCCGCGAAGGCCGGCCGCGGCCGGCGCCGCAAGGCCTGACACCTGCAGAGCCCGTCCGCAGGGCGCCGCACCCCGCACCGGGGCGCGGCGCCCTGCGGCGTTCCCGGCACGGTGCGGCCCGTCAGCGCGCCTCCACCGCGGCGCACTGCCACTGCTCGGTGCGCCGGTGCCGCTCCAGCCGGAAGGCCACCATGTGGTGGCGCGGGCCGAACTCCACCCGGACGCACACCTCCAGCGCGTCCGGCGCCGGAGCCGAGTCGTACACCCGCCCCAGCCGGGTCTGCGGCGCCCGGCCGCGGGGCCGCAGCGGGCCCGTCCGCACCAGCGCGGTGAGCTGCTGGTACCCGTGCAGGGTGGTGTGCCGCTGGAGCTGGCCCGCCGGGCGGACCCCGGTCAGCACCTCGACCAGCCGCTGGGCGAAGCGTGCCGCCAGATCGCCCTGACCCGCCCCGCGGGAGGGCGCGCAGCCCGTGCGCGGCCGGTGCGGGGCGCGCGGCCCGGCGGCCGCCGGGTGGCCGGGCGGCGGTGCGGCGTGCCGGCCCGGGTGGGCGTGGCGGACGGGCCGGCGCGGCTGCGGGCGCCCGGGCACGTGCACCAGCGGGCGGACCAGCGGCGCGGCGGCCCGGCTCCCGGTGTGTGCGGCGGGGGCGGTGCTGCAGTGCTCGGCCATGGGGACCGACCTCCTGTCGGGCTGGCTCCGGCGGGGTTGTCGCCCCCTGTGCTACCGGGCCGGTGCGGCGCTCTCAAGAACCCTCCGGCGGGCGTCGGGGAGCGGCCGCCATGTCACCTATCCGGGTGATGTCCGCTGTGGCGGTGGGCCCGGCAGGCCGCTGGGCGTGGCGCCGCGTTGACGTGCACCGGGGTTCCGGCGGTGCACGAAGGAGTACGGACGCGCCGGGTGAATCCGCAGTGCGGGGCGGCCGGGCGAACGGACCTACCGCCCGGTAGGGCGGAGGATCGGCAGGCAGGAGACCCCAGGGAGGCGGCATGGTGACCGAGGTGACCACCGGCGACGGCCAGGTGGCGGGACGCGGCGCGGGCGGCCCGCGGCGCGGCCTGGTGCTGGGCGGCGGCGGCATGCTCGGCGCGGCCTGGACGGTCGGTGCGCTCTGCGCCGTGGAGGAGGCCACCGGCTGGCGGCCCGGCGCCGCCGACGTGATCCTCGGGACGTCGGCCGGCGCCATCCTCGGCTCGATGCTCGCCGCCGGGGTCGAGCCCGGCCACCTGAGGGACCACCAGCGCGGGCTGCCGATCACCGGCGGCCCGCTGGCCGGGGTCGAGTTCGACTACGACACGGCGGCCGGCGGCGCGATGCCGCGCCGCCCCGCGGCCGGCATCGGCTCGCCCGGGCTGCTGCGCGACGCCGTCCGGCACCCCCGCGACTACCCCTTCCTCACCATGGTCTCCGCCGTCGTCCCGCCCGGCCGGGGCTCGGTCGCCCCGGTCGGAGAGCTCGTACGGGCGCTCACCGGCGGCGACGGCTGGCCCGACGGCTCCCCGCTGCGGGTGGTCGCGGTCGACTACCGCAGCGGCCGCCGGGTGGTCTTCGGCGACGCCGGGGCGCCGGTCGCGCCGGTCGCCGACGCGGTGATGGCCTCCTGCGCGATCCCCGGCTGGTTCGCCCCGGTCGAGCTCGCGGGCGCCCCGTACGTGGACGGCGGCTGCTGGTCGGCCACCAACGCCGACCTGATGGCCGCCCGCGGCCTCGACGAGGTCTACGTGCTCGCGCCGATGGCACTGCGGCTGCACCCCGAGGGGCGCGCCGAGCCGGGCCGCGGCGCGGTCGCCGCGCTGCGCGAGTGGCGGGCCCGGGACCGTCCGCGCGGCATGCTCGCCCAGCTGGTCAGCCGCTACCGCCGGACGGTCACCCGGCAGATGATGCGCGAGGCCCGCGAACTGCGGGCGGCCGGCACCAGGGTGCAGCTGCTCGCCCCCACCCTCGCCGACCTGGCGGTGATGGGGCCCAACATGATGGACCCGGCCCGGCGCCCCGAGGTGCTGGACTCGGCGCTGAGCACCACCCTGGCCGCGCTGCGGTGAGCCGGTTGCGGCGGCGGCCTTGTGCAGAGCGGGCGGTGCGGTGATCACCGGCCCCGTATCCTTGGGGGGCGGCGGGCGCGGGCCCGACGGCCCGCATGACCCAGAAGCGGAGTGCCACCGATGCGCGTGTACGTGCCGACCACGTTGACCGGCCTTGCGGCGGCGCACCCCGGCGGCGTCCTGGAGCAGGTGGCGGCGTACGCCGTCACGCCGGCGCTGCGCGAGTGGTACGTCAGCGACGACCTGGAGGAACTGGAGTACGCGGCGCTGAACCGGGCCGCCCAGGCCTCGCTGCGGCTGCTGTCCGCGGACCCGGCGGCGCCGCGCCGCCGCGTGGTGCTGGCGGTGGAGGTCGCGGACTCCGCGGTCGGGCCGTTCGCCGGGGACGAGTACCAGGACCAGGCCTCGCTCGGCCGGGTCGTGCTGCACGGCCCGGTGCCGCTGGCGAAGGCCGCCGCGGTGCACGCCGACGCGGCCGATGAGGACGTGGTCGCCGACGTGACGGCGGCCGCCGCCGCCATCCAGGCCGCCGACAAGGGCGATGAGGACGCCCAGTTCACCGTCGACGGCGCCGAGGACCACGAGCTGCTCTGGTTCGCGACGCAGGAGATCCCGGGCCTGCTGGCCTGACCGTCACCGGCGGGAGGTAGCGTTCCCAGGATGCGCACGCACATCGTCTGGGACTGGAACGGCACGCTCTTCCACGACATGGAGGCCGTGCTGGCCGCCAGCAACGCCGCCTTCGAGACCGTCGGGCTCCCCCCGCTCAACCTGCAGGAGTACCGGGAGCTCTACGAGATCCCGATCCCGCGCTTCTACCAGCGGCTGCTCGGCCGGATGCCCAGCCAGAGCGAGTGGGAGGCGCTGGACGACGCCTTCCACGACCGGTACCGCGAGCTCAGCCCGGACTGCGGCCTGACCGACGGCGTGCCGGCCCTGCTGACCGGCTGGCGGGCGCAGCCCGGCCGCAGCCAGTCCCTGCTGTCGATGTACGAGCACGAGCGGCTGGTGCCGGTGGTCGACGCCTTCGGCCTGGCCGGGCACTTCCTGCGGGTGGACGGCCGCACCGGCGCGTCCGGCGGCCGCAAGGCGGGCTTCCTGGCCACCCACCTCCGCGGGCTCGGCCCGGGCCTGGAGCCCGCCCGCACGGTGCTGATCGGCGACGCGGTGGACGACGCCGAGGCCGCCCGGGAGTCCGGCATCCACGCGGTGCTGTACACCGGCGGCTCGCACACCCGGCAGAAGCTGGAGGCGGTCGGCGTGCCGGTCGTGGACTCGCTCGCCGAGGCCGTCGCGGTCGCCGAGGAGCTGACCGGCCGACCGGTGGGCTGACGCGCCGGGCGCCCGGCTCGGGGCGTGTCGGCGGGGCACGATCGGCCCGGCGGCGGTCAACCTGGTGGGGCAACCGTCACCGGACGAGTGGAGCCCGCATGCCCCTGGACGCCGTCACGCAGGTCCCCGCCCCCGTCAACGAGCCGGTGCACGGCTACGCCCCCGGCAGCCCCGAACGGGAGCGGCTGGAGCGGAGACTGGACGAGCTGGCCGCCGAGCCCGTCCCGCTGCCGATGACCATCGGCGGCGAGCAGCGGTTCGGCGGCGGCGAGCGGATCGACGTCGTCCAGCCCCACCACCACGCCGCCCGGCTCGGCGTGCTCGGCAACGCCACCCACCAGGACGCCCAGCTCGCGGTGGACGCCGCCCTCGCCGCCGCCCCCGACTGGCGGGCGCTCTCCTTCGACGACCGGGCCGCCGTGTTCCTGCGCGCCGCCGACCTGCTGGCCGGCCCGTGGCGGGAGACGCTGGCCGCCGCGACCATGCTCGGCCAGTCCAAGACCGTGCAGCAGGCGGAGATCGACGCACCCTGCGAACTGGTCGACTTCTGGCGGTTCAACGTGCACTTCGCCCGGCAGATCCTGGCCGAGCAGCCGGAGTCCTCGCCCGGGGTGTGGAACCGCGCGGACCACCGGCCGCTGGAGGGGTTCGTCTACGCCGTCACCCCGTTCAACTTCACCGCGATCGCCGGGAACCTGCCCACCGCCCCCGCACTGATGGGCAACACCGTGGTCTGGAAGCCCTCGCCGACCCAGACGCTCGCCGCCCACCACCTGATGCGGCTGCTGGAGGAGGCCGGCCTGCCGCCCGGGGTGGTCAACCTGGTCACCGGCGACGGCCGCGCCCTCTCCCGGGTCGCCCTCGCCAGCCCCGCCCTGGCCGGGCTGCACTTCACCGGCTCCACCGGGACCTTCCACAGCCTGTGGAAGGAGATCGCCGCCAACCTGGGCCGCTACCGCGGCTACCCGCGGATCGTCGGCGAGACCGGCGGCAAGGACTTCCTGATCGCCCACCCCTCGGCCGACCCGGACGCGCTGCGCACCGCCATGATCCGCGGCGCCTTCGAGTACCAGGGCCAGAAGTGCTCGGCGCTGTCCCGCGCCTACCTGCCGCGCAGCCTGTGGGCCCGGATGCGGGAGGACTTCCTCGCCGAGGTCGACGCGCTGCCCGTCGGCGACGTCACCGACCTCAGCAACTTCATGGGCGCCCTGATCGACCGCCGGGCCTACGAGAAGAACCGCGCCGCGATCGAGCGCGCCGCGCACGACCCGGAGGTGGAGCTCGCCGCGGGCGGCCAGTACGACGACGCCATCGGCTGGTTCGTCCGCCCGACCGTGCTGGTCTGCGGGGACGGCCGCAACGAGGTCTTCCGCACCGAGTACTTCGGCCCGATCCTGGCCGTCCAGGTGTACGAGGACGCCGACTGGGAAGCCGCCCTGGGGCGAGTGGACACCGATGCGCCCTACGCGCTGACCGGGGCGGTGGCCGCCCGCGACCGGTACGCGATCGCGCAGGCCGTGGAGCGCCTGCGCTTCGCCGCCGGGAACCTCGCCATCAACGACAAGCCGACCGGGGCGGTCGTCGGGCAACAGCCGTTCGGCGGCGGACGCGCCTCCGGCACCAACGACAAGGCGGGCGCCGCCCAGAACCTGCTCCGCTGGACGTCCACCCGCTCGATCAAGGAGACCTTCGTGCCGCCCACCGATTACGGCTATCCGCACATGAGGTGACAGCTGCGAAACAGCTGGCAGGGGCTGACAGGAAGTGACCCGCCGGTTTGGACAAGGTGTCCAGTAGGGCGTCGGCATCCTGCAGGATTGCTCCTCTGTGTCCCCTGACACCTTCGTTTCGTCAGGTTAGGCTGACTGGCGTCGCCGGGGGCTTTCCCGCTGGCCAAACGACCTGTCGTACCCAGGTGCAGGGCTTCTCATGCGTGGCACGAGCGGTTTTCGCCCTTGGATACGCGAGTATGGCGGACGGACCCGGCGGTGCACACCCAGTCATCACCGAGTCACGCAACGGCGCGCGACAGGAGCCAAACAGCCATGCAGACCAAGCTGGACGCAGCCAAGGCCGAACTGCTCACGAAGGCAGCAGCAGCCGCTGAGAACAGCCAGGTGGGGGGAGCGGCGCCAGGGGAGGGGCTGAGCAACGGCGCTCTGGCCACGTACCTGCACCACTACTACCTCCACACCGCGCCCGAGGACCTCGTCGACCGCGACCCGGTCGACGTGTACGGCGCGGCCGCCTCCCACTACCGGCTCGGCCTCAAGCGGCCCCAGGGGACGGCAGAGGTCCGGGTGCACACCCCGACCGTCGAGGAGAACGGCTGGTCCTGCGGCCACACCGTGGTCGAGGTCGTCACCGACGACATGCCCTTCCTCGTCGACTCCGTCACCAACGAGCTGACCCGCCTCGACCGCGGCATCCACCTGGTGGTCCACCCCCAGCTGGCCGTCCGCCGCGACATCACCGGCAAGCTGCTGGAGATCCTCGACATCGACGCCTGCTCGCGCAGCCAGGCCGCCGGCGCCGAGTGGCCCGCCGACGCCGTCGTCGAGTCCTGGATGCACATCGAGATCGACCGGGAGACCGACCGGGCGGACCTCCGCTCGATCGAGACCAACCTGCGCCGCATCCTCGGCGACGTCCGCGAGGTCGTCGAGGACTGGTCCAAGATGCGCGACTCCGCGCTGCGCCTGGCCGACGAGCTCGCCGAGCAGCCCCCGGCCCACCTGCCCGAGCAGGAGGTCGGCGAGGCCTGGGAGCTCATGCGCTGGCTGGCCGACGACCACTTCACCTTCCTCGGCTACCGCGAGTACGACCTGGTCGAGCACCAGGGCGAGGAGGTCCTCAAGGCCGTCGCCGGCACCGGCCTCGGCATCCTGCGGGCCGACCCGCTGAGCCACGACAGCGACCACCACCCGGTCAGCGAGGCCTTCGGCCGGCTCTCGGCCCCCGTCCGCGCCAAGGCGCACGAGAAGAAGCTCCTCGTGCTCACCAAGGCCAACAGCCGCGCCACCGTGCACCGCCCCGCCTACCTCGACTACGTCGGCGTGAAGAAGTTCGACGCCAACGGCGAGGTCGTCGGCGAGCGCCGCTTCCTCGGCCTGTTCTCCTCCGCCGCGTACACCGAGTCGGTCACCCGCATCCCGGTCGTCCGCCGCAAGGTCCAGGAGGTAGTCTCCGGCTCCGGCTTCTCCGGCGACAGCCACGACGGCCGCGACCTGCTGCAGATCCTGGAGACCTTCCCCCGGGACGAGATGTTCCAGACCCCGGCCGCGGAGCTCCAGGCGATCGCCACCAACGTCCTCTACCTGCAGGAGCGCCGCCGGCTGCGGCTGTTCCTCCGTCAGGACGAGTACGGGCGCTACTTCTCCGCGCTGGTCTACCTGCCGCGCGACCGCTACACCACCCGCATCCGGCTGCGCCTGACCGAGATCCTCAAGGAGGAGCTCAGCGGCCACGCGATCGACTACACGGTGTACGCCACCGAGTCGGTCCTCACCCGCCTGCACTTCGTCGTCCGCGTCGCCCCCGGCACCGAGCTGCCCCAGCTCACCGACGCCGAGGTCGAGCGGATCGAGGCCAAGCTCGCCGAGGCCGCCCGCTTCTGGATGGACGGCTTCAACGACCAGCTGCACATCGAGCTGGGCGAGGAGCGCGCCGCCGAGCTGTCCCACCGCTACGGCAACGCCTTCCCCGACGGCTACCGCGCGGACTTCACCGCCCGCACCGCCGTCGCCGACCTCAAGCAGATCGAGTCCCTGCAGGGCGAGGGCGACTTCCGGCTCAACCTGTACCAGCCGGTCGGCGCCGGCGACGACGAGCGCCGCTTCAAGATCTACCGGGTCGGCGGGCCGATCTCGCTCACCGAGGTCCTGCCGGTGCTGCAGCGCCTCGGCGTCGAGGTCCTCGACGAGCACCCCTACGCGCTGCGCCGCTCCGACGGCACCACCGCGTGGGTGTACGACTTCGGCCTGCGGCTGCGCGAGGCCACCGAGCTCACCGACGAGGCCCGCGAGCGCTTCCAGGAGGCCTTCTCCGCCACCTGGACGGGCAAGGCCGAGAACGACGGCTTCAACGGCCTCGTCCTCACCGCCGGCCTGACCTGGCGCCAGGCCACGGTGCTGCGCGCCTACGCCAAGTACCTCCGCCAGGCCGGGAGCACCTTCTCCCAGGACTACATGGAGGACGCGCTCCGCAACAACGCCCACACCACCCGCCTGCTGGTCAACCTCTTCGAGGCCCGGCTCAGCCCCAGCCACCGGCTGGGCGCCGACGAGCTGACCGAGGGCCTGATGGAGGAGCTGGACGGCGCGCTCGACGAGGTCGCCTCGCTCGACGAGGACCGCATCCTGCGCTCCTTCCTGCACCTGATCAAGGCCACCCTGCGGACGAACTTCTTCCAGCACGCCGATGACGGCGCCTGGCACTCCTACGTGTCGATGAAGTTCGACCCCAAGGCCATCCCGGACCTCCCCGCGCCGCGCCCCGCCTTCGAGATCTGGGTGTACTCGCCCCGCGTCGAGGGCGTCCACCTGCGGTTCGGCAAGGTCGCCCGAGGCGGCCTGCGCTGGTCCGACCGCCGCGAGGACTTCCGCACCGAGATCCTCGGCCTGGTCAAGGCCCAGATGGTCAAGAACACCGTCATCGTCCCGGTCGGTGCCAAGGGCGGCTTCGTCGCCAAGCAGCTGCCGGACCCGGCGGTGGACCGCGAAGCCTGGCTCGCCGAGGGCATCGCCTCGTACAAGACCTTCATCTCGGCGCTGCTCGACATCACCGACAACCTCAGGGGCGGCGAGGTCGTCCACCCGGTCGACGTCGTCCGCCACGACGAGGACGACACCTACCTCGTCGTCGCCGCCGACAAGGGCACCGCCACCTTCTCCGACATCGCCAACGGCGTCGCCGAGGCGTACGGCTTCTGGCTGGGCGACGCCTTCGCCTCCGGCGGCTCCGCCGGCTACGACCACAAGGGCATGGGCATCACCGCCCGCGGCGCCTGGGAGTCCGTCAAGCGCAACTTCCGCGAACTCGGCGTCGACACCCAGTCCGAGGACTTCACCGTCGTCGGCATCGGCGACATGTCCGGCGACGTCTTCGGCAACGGCATGCTGCTCAGCGAGCACATCCGCCTGGTCGCCGCCTTCGACCACCGGCACATCTTCCTCGACCCGAACCCGGAGGCGGCGGTCTCCTACGCCGAGCGCCGCCGACTGTTCGACCTGCCGCGCAGCTCCTGGGACGACTACGACAAGTCGCTGATCTCCGCCGGCGGCGGCGTCTTCCCGCGCACCGCCAAGGCGATCCAGCTCTCCCCGCAGGTCCGCGAGCGCCTCGGCATCCAGCAGGCCAAGCTCACCCCGGCCGAGCTGATGAAGGCCATCCTGCAGGCGCCCGTCGACCTGTTCTGGAACGGCGGCATCGGCACCTACGTCAAGGCCTCCACCGAGACCAACGCCGAGGTCGGCGACAAGGCCAACGACGCCATCCGGGTCGACGGCAACCAGGTCCGCGCCCGGGTCATCGGCGAGGGCGGCAACCTGGGCTGCACCCAGCTCGGCCGCATCGAGTTCGCCGCGAACGGCGGCCCCGAGAACACCGGCGGCTGGATCAACACCGACGCCATCGACAACTCGGCCGGCGTGGACACCTCCGACCACGAGGTGAACATCAAGATCCTGCTCAACCAGGTCGTCGCCGACGGTGACATGACGGTCAAGCAGCGCAACGCCCTGCTCGCCGAGATGACCGACGAGGTCGGCCGCCTCGTCCTGCGCAACAACTACGCGCAGAACGTGGTGCTCGCCAACGCCGTCGCCCAGGCGACCAGCATGGTCAACGTGCACGCCCGCATGATCAGCCGGCTGGAGTCCGCCGGGCAGCTCGACCGGGCCCTGGAGTTCCTGCCCACCGAGAAGCAGATCCGCGAGCGCCAGCAGACCGGCCGCGGGCTCTCCCAGCCCGAGCTGTCCGTCCTGCTCGCCTACACCAAGATCACGCTGGCCGACGAGCTGCTCGCCACCGAGCTGCCCGACGACCCGTACTTCCGCTCCGCGCTGCACCAGTACTTCCCGAGCGCGCTGCGGGCCCGGTTCGCCGACGCGATCGACAACCACCCGCTGCGCCGGGAGATCATCACCACCCTGATCGTCAACGACACGATCAACCGCGGCGGCTGCACCTTCGCCTTCCGGCTCCGCGAGGAGACCGGCGCGACGATGGAGGAGATCGCCCGCACCCACGCGGCGGCCCGCGCCGTCTTCGGCCTGGAGCAGCTCTGGGACGAGATCGAGCACCTGGACACCCGGGTCGGTGCCCGGGTGCAGACCAAGATGCGCCTGCACGTCCGCCGGCTCGTCGAGCGCGCCACCCGGTGGATGCTCAACAACCGCCGCCAGCCGCTGGACATCGCCGGCACCATCGAGTTCTTCCACGACCGCGTCAACCAGGTCTGGGACAGCCTGCCCAAGCCGCTCCGCGGCGAGGACGCGGCCTGGTTCGACTCGATCTACGAGGAGCTCGCCGGCGCCGGCGTGCCGGACGCCCTGGCCACCCGGATCGCCGGTCTCTCCTCGGCCTTCCCGACGCTCGACATCGTCGGCGTCGCGGACCGCTCCGAGGCGGACGTCATGGAGGTCGCCGAGCTCTACTACGACCTCGCCGACCGCCTGCAGATCACCCACCTGCTCGACCGCATCATCGAGCTCCCGCGGACCGACCGCTGGTCCTCGATGGCCCGTGCGGCCATCCGCGAGGACCTCTTCGCGGCGCACGCGGCGCTCACCGCGGACGTGCTGGCCTGCGGCCCCGAGGGCTCCTCGCCCGAGGACCGCTACCGGGCCTGGTCCGACCTCAACGGCACCCTGCTGAGCCGGGCCAAGACCACCCTCGACGACATAAGGGGTTCGGACAACTACGAGCTGTCCAGCCTCTCGGTCGCGATGCGGGTGATCCGCACCCTGCTGCGCACCGGCCGCTGACGGCCACCGGGCCCGGACGGGCTACTCGGGGGCGCGGGGAACCGCGTGCGTCGGAAGGTTCGGCATCGAGCCTTCCGGTCCGCGCGGTTCCCCGCGCCCCCGTTCGGCCGTCCGCGTCCTGAAGGTGTCGCGGTAGGCACTCGGGGGAACGCCGACCTGGCGGCGGAAGAGGGTCCGGAGGTTGGCCGGGGTGCCCAGGCCGGACCGGCGGGCGACGGTCTCCATGGGGGCGTCGGAGCCCTCCAACAGCTCCCGGGCGCGGTCGATCCGGGCTTCCAGCAGCCACTGCATCGGCGGCATCCCGGTCTCCTCGTGGAACCGCCGGATCAGCGTGCGCCGGGACAGGCAGGCCTCGCGGGCCAGCCGGTCCACGGTGAGCGGCTCGTCCAGGTGCCGCAGCGCCCACGCCCGGACGCCGTCCAGCGGCCCGGAGCGGGCGGCCGGGGCCGGCCGGTCGATGTACTGGGCCTGGCCGCCGGTGCGGTGCGGCGCGGCCACCAGCGACCGGGCCCGCCGGTTCGCGGCCGCCGCCCCGGAGTCCCGGCGGACGATGTGCAGGCACAGGTCGATGCCCGCCGCCACGCCGGCCGAGGTCAGCACGTCGCCCTCGTCGACGTAGAGCACGTCCTCCTCCACCGTCACCTCGGGGTGCGCCCGGGCGAGTTCGGCCGTGTGCTGCCAGTGTGTGGTGGCCCGCCGGCCGTCCAGCAGGCCGGTGCCGGCCAGGACGAAGGCGCCGGTGCAGATGGAGACCATCCGGGTGCCGCGGGCGGCGGCCGCGGCCAGGGCGGCGCGCACCGGTTCCGACGGCGGCCCGGGCCGGGCCTGGCCGGGCACGACGACGGTGTCCGCCGAGGCCAGTGCCTCCAGCCCGTGTTCGACCAGCAGTGCGGGCCCGCCCTCGACGGGCACCGGCCCGGGCGTCTCGGTGCACACCGTCAGGGTGTAGGTGCCGTCCCAGTTGCCGAAGGTCTGGACGGGGATGCCGTAGTCGAGCGCCAGCACGCCGGGCAGGGCGAGCACGACGATCCGGTGCGGTGCGGGGGCCTCGGACATGGCACGATCCTATCGGCACGTGGCATTCGTGCCACTGACCGCGCGGCGGCCCGGCTCACTACGGTCGAAACATGACTTCCGTTCCCGAACTCCCCGGCACGCCCCTGGCCCTCCGCACGATCGAGCACGTCCGTGCCCACGTCACCGAATCGGTGGCCAACCACAGCTTCCGCAGCTACGTCTTCGCGATGCTGCACGCCGAGCACGAGGGGATGCGGCCCGGCGCCGACTTCGACCCGGACCTGCTGTTCCACGCCTGCGCCATGCACGACCTCGGCACCTCGCCGAAGGCGGAGGGCGTGCAGCGGTTCGAGGTCGAGGGCGCCGACATGGCGGCCGCGTTCCTCACCGACCACGGGGTGGGCGCGGCCGGCGCCGACCTGGTGTGGGAGGCGATCGCCCTGCACTCCTCGCCCGGCATCGCCGAGCGCCGCGGGCCGCTCACCCGCCTGACCCGGGCCGGCATCGGCATGGACTTCGGGCGCGGCACCGACGCCGTCACCGACGCCCAGGGCCGGGAGATCCACGACCGCCACCCGCGTCTGCGGATGGTTGCCTCGCTGGTCGACGAGATCGTCCGGCACGCGGGCCGGGGCGCGCTGACCGCACCCCGGTACAGCCTCCCCGGCGAGCTCGCCCGCGAGCGGGGCGAGGCCGGGCACCCCACCGAGCTGGAGCTGACGGCGGCCTTCTCCCGCTGGGGCGAGTGAGTGCCCGGGAGGGGCGAGCACCCGTACGGGTGAGCACCGCGCGCGGGCCGGTCGTCAGCCCTGGGCGGCCGCCCGCTGCAGGGCGCTGGCCAGCAGCGCCAGGTCGGTGGGGCCGTTGCCCAGCTCGCGCACCGGGCGGCGGGTCGGCGGCAGGCCGAGCTGCAGCGGGTCTATCGCGACGACGGTCGGCCGCAGTGTCGACGTCCGCGGGATCCGGCCGCTGACCCGGGCGGTCTGGAAGGCCGTCACTCCGCCGTCCGGGCGCCGCAGGTAGCCGCGGCCCGGGGTCTCCTCGGGCAGCGCCGCCGCGTCCGGCAGGTGGATCAGCTGGTCGGACTCGGCCGGGTGGTCGGTGCGCAGCGCGATCCGGACCTGGGCGGCCTCGTCGATCTCGGTGCCGACCGTGCGGTCCGGTGCGCCGGTCGCGGCGACCAGGTGCATGCCGAGCCGCCCGCCGCGTTCGGCGACGGCGGCGAGCGCCCGGGACAGCGGCCGGCCGGCCGGGGAGGTCGGCGCGTACAGGGCGTCGAGGTCGTCGACGACCACCACCATCCGGGGCAGCTCCTGCCGGGCGGGCGCCGGTGCGTCGTCGGGTGCGGTGCGCTGCTCGACGACCCGGGCGGCCGCGGTCGCGGCCCGGCCGGCGGGACCGCCCGCGGTGACCAGCGCGGGGGCCTTCCGGAGTATCCGCGCGGTGTGCCAGGCGGTGAAGTCCCGGCCGTCGAGCAGCGTCTCGCGGTGCGCCAGCTCGTCCAGCAGGCCCTCGGCGGTGAGCATGGCCTGCCGCGGGTCGGCGGCGGCGTCCAGGTGCGCGGTGACGTGCGGCAGGTCGGTGCAGGCCCGCAGGCCGGCCGCCGGGTCGCGGTCGGCGGGGGAGCGGGACTCCACGACGGTGATCTCCAGCCGCTCCGGGCGCTCCGCCACGGCGAGCGAGGCGACCAGCGTCCGCAGCAGTTCGGTCTTGCCGGAGCCGGCCGCGCCGCCGATCAGCACGTGCGGCCCGCCGTCGGCGCCGTGGCCCTCGGGGGCGTCGGCGTCGGCGAGGTCGACGGTGCACAGGCCGTCCCGGGCGGTGCCCAGCAGGGCCGTCGCCGCACCGGGGCCGTCCGGCAGATCCGCCCAGCGCTCCGAGAGCTTCGACGGGGTGACCGCCTCCAGACGCAGCAGGTCGAGCAGGCGCAGCGCGTCCGGCAGCGGGCCCCGGGAGACCGGGGCGGCCTCGCGCAGCGGGGCGAGGGCCCTGGCCAGGCGCTCCGCCCAGGCGACCGGGACGGCGTCCAGGGCGACGTCCTCGATCCGCTCCCGGGTGCCGCCCGCGGGCAGGTCGACGGTGAGCCGGGTGGCGACCTCGCCGGTCACCACGGCCCGGGCGCCGACGCCCTCGGGGAGGTCGTCGGCGGTGTCCGCGAGGCAGACCGGGAAGACGCCGACGGCCGGGCCCTGCCGCAGCAGCAGGGCGAGGCCCTCCCGGGCGGCCGGAGTGCCCGGGTCGCCGTCGACGAGGACGACGGTGGCCTCCGGGCCGGCCGGGGCGGCGGCGAGCTCGGCGAGCCTGGCCTCCGCCTGCTCGGAGCCGAAGCCGACCAACAGCCGGCAGTCCTGGCCCTGGCCGGGGCGCAGGTGGGGCAGCCACATCGTCCAGTGCCAGTCCGCGGCGCGTTCCTCGTCCCCCGCGACCACGACCAGGGCGAGGCCGCTCGGCGGGTGCAGGACGGCCAGCTGGGCGAGCAGGGCGCGGGTCAGCCCGGCCAGCCGGGGGCGGGGGCCGGCCAGGCCGAGGCTGCCGGCGCTCTGCAGGTCGACGGCGACCGGGACGGCGGGCAGCAGGGTGCCCGGGGCGGTGCCGGACCCGCCGGGCCGGTCGGCGGTGCCGAGCCGCAGGGCGAGGGCGTCGGGGTGGGCCGGGGTGCGCTCCCACAGCCGGGTGCCGTGGCCGAGCGCGGCGAGCAGCAGGGCGGCCGGGTCGGGCCAGCGCTCGCGCCGGGCGGCGGCCTGCCGGGTGCGGGCGGCGGCGTGCTGGGCGGCCGCCTCGGGGGCGGGCGGTGGTGCGGTGCGGCTGCGCCGCAGCGAGAGCAGGCCGCGGCCGCGCCCGCCGGGCACGTGCGGGGCGACCGGGGGCGGCGGCGGGGCGGCGGCGGCGGTGCGCGCGGTGGGCCGCTCGGGGAGCTGGAGGTGGCCTTCGCCGTCCGGCGCGGCCGGGCGCGACCCGGATTTCCCCCCGATGTCCTGGCGGGTCAGCTGCAGGGTGGACTCGCCGAGCCGGACGAGGCCGCCGTCGGGGAGCTCCGCGCTGTCGTCGCGCAGCCAGCGGCCGTCGAGCAGGGTGCCGTTGGTGGAGCCGAGGTCCCGGACGGCGACCGTGCCGTCGGCCAGGTGCAGGGCCAGGTGCAGGCGGGAGACGTCCGGGTCGTCGAGCGGGACGTCGGCCTCGCTGGAGCGGCCGACCCTGATCTCCTCGCCGTGCAGGCGGTGCACGCCGCCGGCGTCCGGGCCGCCGACGACCCGCAGCTCGGCGGCGGCGGGCAGCTCGTCGGGCTCGGTGTCCGGATCGGGCTCGCCGAGGGAGAGCACCGCCCCGTCGATCAGCGGGGGACGGCCGAGCAGCGCCTGGTCGTCCACCCGGTCCGCCCCGGCGTACAGCTGCACGTGCGTGGCGGAGCGCGGGCCGCGCACGCCCGCCGCGCCCGCGAGCGCGCCGGCGACTGCGCCGAGCGCCGTACCGGAGGGGGCCGTGACCAGCACGTCCGTGGACGATCCGGCGCCGGCCGGGCCGCTGCGCGGTCGAAGGACGGTGAGCCGGATCTGCATCTCGCCCGGGTCCCTTCTGCACACGTGTGGTGCCTGCCATCCTGCCACCCTGGAGCGACAGTCCGGGCACGGTACCGGATTTGACGATCTTGCGATCATCGCCCGGGACCGGGCCGACGATACGTCAGTCCGGGCCGCCCCCAGGGGTCGGCCCGGAGACTTCCGGCCGGCATGCGGTGCGCTCGCCTCGGCAAGCCGCCCGGTCACCGTTAGAGTTTGCGAAAACCGCGAAATCGTGGCCACCCTGTCCGATCCCGTCGGGCAGCGGGCCGAGCGACCACAGGAGTACAGGTGCGGCCGGTCGGCAGCAAGTATCTGATCGAGGAGAGCCTCGGGCGCGGGGCCACCGGTACGGTCTTCCGCGGCCGGGTCCGCGACGACGCGGCCGTGCCCGGCCTGGAGCCCGGCCGCGCGGTCGCGGTCAAGGTGCTGCGCGAGGAGCTGGCCACCGACCCGGACGTGGTGATGCGCTTCCTGCGGGAGCGCTCGGTGCTGCTGCGCCTGACCCACCCGAACATCGTCCGGGTGCGCGACCTGGTGGTGGAGGGCGAGCTGCTCGCCCTGGTGATGGACCTCGTCGAGGGCCCCGACCTCTTCCGCTACCTGCGCTCCAACGGCCCGCTCAGCCCGATCGCCGGCGCGCTGCTGATGGCGCAGATCGCCGACGCGCTCGCGGCCAGCCACGCGGACGGCGTCGTCCACCGCGACCTGAAGCCGGCCAACGTGCTGCTGGCCACCACGGCCGGCCCGGACGGCACCGAGCAGATGCACCCGATGCTCACCGACTTCGGGATCGCCCGCCTCGCCGACTCCCCGGGCATCACCCGCACCCACGAGTTCGTCGGCACGCCCGCCTACGTCGCCCCGGAGTCCGCCGAGGGCCGCCCGCAGACCGCCGCGGTCGACGTGTACGGCGCCGGCATCATGCTGTACGAGCTGGTCACCGGCCGCCCGCCGTTCCAGGGCGACGGGCCGATCGCGGTGCTCCAGGCGCACCTCGCGCAGGAGCCCGAGCGGCCCCGCTCGCTGCCCGAGCCGCTGTGGACGGTCATCGAGCGCTGCCTGCGCAAGAACCCGGCCGAGCGCCCCACCTCGACCTCGCTGGCCGAGGCCCTGCGGGTGGTCGCCGCCGGTGTCGGCGTGCACTCCTCGCCCGACGCCGTGGAGGCCGCGCTCGCCGTCGGCGACCTGCTGCTGCCCGACCCGGCCCTGGCCGCCGCCGCGGCTGCGCCCGCCGCGTTCGCCGGCTCGGCCGACGCCACCCAGGTGCTGCCCTCCCGCGGCTTCGACCCGGCCGCCGCCACCCAGGCCTTCGCTTCTCCGGGAGCCGAGGACCGCACCCAGGTGATGGCGCCGCCGCCCGCCGGTGCGGCCGACCGCACCCGGGTGATGCCCCCGCTGCCGCCCACCGCGCCGCCCGGCGAGCCCGAGGCGCCGCACCCGTGGCAGACCCAGCTGCGGGCCGCCCGGGACCGCAACCAGCAGACCCAGATCGGCTACTTCGACCCGGAGGAGCTGGGCAGCCCCCAGGTCGCGCCGCAGCCGTACCAGGCCCCGCAGGGCCGGCCGCCGCAGGGCCGCCCCGCCCAGCAGCCGCCGCAGGGCCGCGGGCAGGGCGGCTACTCCCAGCGGCCGCCGGTGGCCCCGCCGCCGTACCAGGCCCGGCAGAACCCGCCGCAGCCCCCGCAGGGCTACCGGCAGCCCCCGCCGGCCGCGCCGCAGCCGTACCAGGCCGCACCCGCCCCCCAGCCGTACCAGGCGGCACCGGCCCCGCAGGCCTACCCGCCGCCGCAGCCGCCCGCGCCGGCCCGCCGCCAGGAGCCGGCCCCGCAGCGCCGGGCGGAGCCGCCCGCGCCGCCGCAGCGCCGCGAGCCGGCCCCGCGGCGGGAGCCCCGCCCGCGCAGCCGCAACCGGATGTACATCCCGGGCCTCGGCTGCCTCAAGGGCTGCCTGATGGTGCTGCTGATCCTGGCGATCGCGGCGGTGGCGCTGTGGAACTTCACCGACCTGCCGGTGTACTGGGAGAACGTCAAGACCTGGTTCGGTCAGGCGAGCGACTGGGTGAGCGGACTGACCGGGAGCCAGTGACCTGACGGACCGGCAGGTTGCGATTTTGGCGCTTTGTCGACAATTCACGAATTTTCCGTGATTCGACCTGCTCCGGGAGGCCTCCGGCGCCCCCCGGAGGCCTCCCGGGCGCGTAGGTTGGTCGTCGAGCACCGACCTACCGAGCCCACGGAGCAGCATTGGCACGCAAGATCGGCAGCCGCTACACCGTCCACCAGGTGATCGGCCGGGGTTCCGCCGGCACCGTCTGGCTCGGCGAGGGCCCGGACGGGCCGGTGGCCGTCAAGTTGCTGCGCGAGGACCTGGCCTCCGACCAGGTCCTGGTCGGCCGCTTCGTCCAGGAGCGCGCCGCCCTCACCAGCCTCGACCACCCCCGGGTGGTCGGCGTGCACGACATGGTGGTCGACGGCAGCGACCTCGCCCTGGTCATGGACCTCGTCCAGGGCACCGACCTGCGCACCCGGCTGGAGCGCGAGGGCGCGCTCCCCCCGCTGGCCGCCGCCTCGGTGATCGCCGACGTCGCCGACGGCCTGGCCGCCGCCCACGCCGCCGGCATCGTCCACCGCGACGTGAAGCCCGAGAACGTGCTGCTCGACCTCGCCGCCCCGCCCGGCCCCGGTGGCGCCCCCCGCGCCAAGCTCACCGACTTCGGCATCGCCCGCCTCGTCGACGCCCCCCGCCGCACCCGGGCCACCCGGATCATCGGCACCCCCGACTACCTCGCCCCCGAGATCATCGAGGGCCTGGAGCCGCGCGCCGCCGTCGACATCTACGCCCTCGCCACCGTGCTGTACGAGCTGCTGGCCGGCTTCACCCCCTTCGGCGGCGGCCACACCGGCGCCGTGCTGCGCCGCCACGTCACCGAGAGCGTCCCGCCCGTCCCCGGCATGCCGGACGGCCTGTGGCGGATCATCTCCGAATGCCTGGCCAAGGCCCCCGCCTCCCGGCTGCGCGCCGCCGAGCTGGCCTCCCGGCTGCGCGAGCAGCTGCCGGTGCTGGCCGGCCTGCCGCCGCTCGCCGTCCCGGCCCAGCGCGGCCCGGCCGAGGACGTCCCCACCCCGGGCGAGGCCGTCTACGCCGAGATCGACGCCGGCACCGGCACCCACCGCCGCCGGCGCGGCCCGGCCGTGCCGCTCGTCCCCGCCCCCTCGCCGGACTCCACCCGCGACACCCACACCAGCCTGCGCCGCCCCTCCCCGCAGGAGCTCGCCTCCTACGCGGCCGAGTCCCGGGCCCAGCGCTCGGCGGCCCCGGTGACCAGCCACCGGCGCCGCCGCCTGGTGCGCCGCCGCCGGATGCTGGCGGTGCTGATCGCCACCGTGCTGCTGCTCGCCGGCGCCGCCGCCGCGTACAGCGCCTTCGCCGCCGAACCACCCGCCGCGGGGGCCGTACACGCCCTGCTCGGAGTGCCTGCGGCGACCCCCGGCCCCCCGGTGTAGCCGAACGGTCTCCGCGAACCATTACGCTTGAGGGCGTGGCAGCCGTCGATCCTTCCGAAGAGCTCAAGAACCTCGAGACGACCATGGGGTCGATCGAGGCCGTCCTCGACCTGGACAAGATCCGGGCCGACATCGCGACCCTGGAGGAGGAGGCAGCCGTCCCGACCCTCTGGGACGACGTCGCCAACGCGCAGAAGGTCACCAGCCGGCTCTCCTTCCTCCAGGGCGAGCTGCGCAAGTTCGAGACCCTGCGAGGCCGGGTCGACGACCTCGCCGTCCTGTTCGAGCTGGCCGAGGACGAGGACGACGCGGACACCCGCGCCGAGGCCGAGGCCGAGCTGGAGTCGGTCAAGAAGGCCGTCGAGGAGCTCGAGGTCCGCACCCTCCTGTCCGGCGAGTACGACGCCCGCGAGGCCCTGGTCAACATCCGTGCCGAGGCCGGCGGCGTCGACGCCGCCGACTTCGCCGAGCAGCTGATGCGCATGTACCTGCGCTGGGCCGAGCGGCACGGGTACCCGACCGAGGTATACGACACCTCGTACGCCGAAGAGGCCGGCATCAAGTCCGCGACCTTCACCGTCAAGGCCCCGTACGCCTACGGCACCCTCTCCGTCGAGCAGGGCACCCACCGCCTGGTGCGCATCTCCCCGTTCGACAACCAGGGCCGCCGGCAGACCTCCTTCGCCGGCGTCGAGGTGCTCCCGGTCGTCGAGCAGTCCGACCACGTCGACATCGACGAGGGCGACCTCCGCATCGACGTGTACCGCGCCTCCGGCCCCGGCGGCCAGGGCGTCAACACCACCGACTCCGCGGTGCGCATCACCCACCTCCCGACCGGCATCGTGGTCTCCTGCCAGAACGAGCGCTCGCAGATCCAGAACAAGGCCTCGGCGATGAACGTCCTCCAGGCCAAGCTGCTGGAGCGGCGCCGCCAGGAGGAGAAGGCCGCGATGGACGCTCTCAAGGACAGCGGCAGCTCCTGGGGCAACCAGATGCGTTCCTACGTCCTGCACCCGTACCAGATGGTGAAGGACCTCCGCACCGAGCACGAGGTCGGCAACCCGCAGGGCGTCCTCGACGGCGACATCGACGGCTTCATCGAGGCCGGCATCCGCTGGCGCAAGCAGCGGGAGACCGCGAGCTGATCGGTGGGATGACGGCCTCGATGAACATCGAGCACAGCATCGAGGCCGGCATCCGCCGGCGCAAGCAGCGGGAGACCGCGAGCTGATCGGCGCAGACGTGAAAGAAGGGCCCCGGAGCTTCGGCTCCGGGGCCCTTCGGGCGTTTCGGGTCAGGCCAGCGCCTGCCGGGCGATGAGTGCCACCGCGAACAGCGCCGCGATCAGCGCGAGCAGCGTTGCCGGCGTCAGGGCGGCGAAGGGGCCCTGCTGCTCCTGCAGCCGGGCGCGGTTGGCGCGGCACACCGGGCACCGGCCCTCGCTCACGCGGCCGTTGCAGTTGGCGCACACCAGATGGTCGCAGGTCATGCGATCTCCTCCTTGCTGTCACTGCAAACGCACCGGACGGGCCGATGGTTCCGTCCGTCTCTCCACTGTGCCAGGTTCGCAGGCGCTCGGCGCCCGCAGAGCCCGGCTTCCCGGGGGCCTTTGTGAGATAGCTCGCAAAGAACGGCCTGATGATTTCCGGACAGATCGGATCAATCTCCGACGAATCAACGGTCAGTACCCGACCCGGCACTGCAGGTGCGGCCGAGGTTCGCGTATGGTCCCAGACCTGGAGCGGTCGGGGAGGATGCCGCTCCGCCCGCCGCACCCGGTCCGAGGCGCGGACGGACCCACCTAGGATGGCCTCCGTGATGCAGCCGTGATCAGATTCGACAACGTCTCCAAGACCTATCCCAAGCAGAACCGTCCTGCCCTGGACAACGTCTCGCTGGAGATCGAGAAGGGTGAGTTCGTCTTCCTGGTCGGCTCGTCCGGCTCCGGGAAGTCGACCTTCCTCCGGCTCTGCCTGCGCGAGGAGCGGCCCAGCACCGGTGCCGTGCACGTGCTCGGCAAGGACCTCGGCAAGCTGTCCAACTGGAAGGTGCCGCACATGCGCCGCCAGCTGGGCACGATCTTCCAGGACTTCCGCCTGCTGCCGAACAAGACCGTCGCGCAGAACGTCGGTTTCGCGCTGGAGGTCATCGGCAAGCCGCGCAGCGCCATCGCCAAGGTGGTGCCCGAGGTCCTCGAGCTGGTCGGCCTCGGCGGCAAGGAGGACCGGATGCCCGGCGAGCTCTCCGGTGGTGAGCAGCAGCGCGTGGCGATCGCCCGGGCCTTCGTCAACCGCCCGATGCTGCTGATCGCGGACGAGCCGACCGGAAACCTCGACCCGCAGAACTCGGTCGGCATCATGAAGCTCCTCGACCGCATCAACCGCACGGGCACCACCGTGCTGATGGCCACGCACGACCAGGCCATCGTCGACCAGATGCGCAAGCGCGTGATCGAACTCGACAAGGGGCTGCTGGTCCGCGACCAGGCCCGCGGTGTGTACGGCTACCAGAACTAGTCGCCGCCGTAACGCCTGACCGCCCGCCTGCACTGACCCTGGATTGAGAGAAGCATGCGCCTCCAGTTCGTCCTCTCGGAGATCGGCATCGGCCTCCGCCGCAACCTGACGATGACCATCGCGGTCATCGTCAGTGTCGCGCTCTCCCTCGCCCTTGCCGGTGGCAGCCTCCTGGTCCGCGACCAGGTCAACTCGATGAAGGGCTACTGGTACGACAAGGTCGAGGTCAGCATCTCGTTCTGCACCAAGTTCGACATGGCGGCCTCCGCGCAGTGCGCCAGCGGCGCGGCCACCGACGAGCAGGTGGAGTCCGTCAAGGCCAAGCTCGACACGATGAAGCCGCTGGTGGAGAAGGCCACGCTGGAGTCCTCCTCGGAGGCCTACAAGCACTGGAAGGAGTCGAACCCGGACAACCCGCTGCTCGCGGCGGTGGGCCCGGAGGCGATGCCGCAGTCGTGGCGGGTCAAGCTCAGCGACCCGACCAAGTACGACGTCATCCAGAGCGCCTTCGCCGGCAAGCCCGGCGTGAAGTCGGTCGACGACCAGCGCCGCATCCTGGAGAACCTGTTCGGCCTGCTCAACGGCCTGCAGACGGCGGCCTTCGTGATCATGGTGCTGATGCTCTTCGTGGCACTGCTGCTGATCGTCAACACCGTCCGGGTGTCGGCCTTCAGCCGCAGGCGCGAGACCGGCATCATGCGCCTGGTCGGTGCCTCGAACTTCTACGTGCAGATGCCGTTCATCGCGGAGGCCGCGGTGTCCGCCCTGCTGGGCGCCGTGATGGCCTCCGGCCTGCTGCTGCTCGGCCACTTCTTCGTCCAGCACTGGCTGGCCAAGCGGGTGCTGTTCATCCAGTTCATCGGCCTGTCCTCGGTGCTGACGGTGATCCCGCTGCTGGTCGTGGTCGGCATGGTGATGGCCGGCATCGCCGCCTTCTTCACCCTGCGCAAGTACCTCAAGGTCTGACCTGCAGGGCCACGGGCGGCCCCGGACGGCACTGCGCCGTCCGGGGCCGCCCGTGTCGTACCCGGGCGTTCCGTCGCCCCGGCGGGCCGCCGCCGCCTAGACTCCGGTCCATGCCGGGAAGTCCGCGTCGGGTACGCCAGGGAGCCACGCTCACCCTGGTGTTCGGCGTCGTGCTCATGGCCGGCGCCGCGAGCGGTGCCTGGGGCGAGCCGCTGACCGTGCCGCTGCCGCCCTCCATGGACGCCGCCGCGCAGATCGCCGCCGGCCGGGACGTCACCGGGGCCGACCTCAGCCCGCAGCAGGCCGAGCAGCTGGTCGACGCCAGCGGCGACCGCTGGGCGGCCTACCTGAGCCCGCAGGAGTACGCGGACCTGGTGCGCGGCCGCTACCTCGGCGTCGGCCTCTCGGTCGACCGCACCCGCGACGGTTCCACCGCCGTCTCCGCCGTCCAGCCCGGCGGCCCCGCGGCCCGGGCCGGGATCGCCGTCGGCGACCGCCTGGTGTCCGTGGACGGCACCGAGGCCGACGGGCTGCCGGTCACCGAGGTGGTCGCCCGGCTGCGCGGCCGCGCCGAGGACCGGGTGGCCAGGACGGTCGCGGTGACCGTCTCGCGCGGCGCTTCCGCCCCCCGCGAGGTGCTGCTGGGGCGGGCCGTGCTGGCGACCGAGGAGGTCGCCGTGGAGCACCTCCCGGACGGCGTCGTGCGGATCACCGTGCGGGCCTTCACCAGTGGCGTGGCCGAGAAGGTGCGGGCGGCCGCCCAGGGTGCCCGGGCGGTCGTCCTGGACCTGCGGGGCAGCTCCGGCGGCCTGGTCGAGGAGGCGGTCGGCACGGCCTCGGTCTTCCTGGACGGCGGGCCGGTCGCCTCGTACGAGTCCCGCGGGGTGCGGCGCGAGCTGACCGCCGCGTACGGCGGCGACACCGCCACGCCGCTGGTGGTGCTGGTGGACGGCGGCACGATGAGCGCCGCCGAGCTGCTCGCGGGCGCCCTGCAGGACCGCTGCCGGGCCGTCCTGGTGGGGGCCCGGACCTTCGGCAAGGGCACCGTGCAGCAGCCCAGCCGGCTCGCCGACGGCGGCGTCGTCGAACTCACGGTGGGCCGCTACTACACCCCCGAGGGCCGCTCGCCCGACGGCGAGGGGCTGCAGCCCGACGTCCCGGCCGGTCCGGAGTCCGCGACCGGGCTCGCCCTGCACGTCCTGGCGGGCCTCGGGCCGCGCCGCTGAGGCCCCGGCCGCCGGGCCGCGGGCCCGCCGCGCCGCCCCGGCGCAAAAGGGCTGCCGCGCACCGCGCCGAGGTGCGAGAATGACCGCGCTATGGCAAAGGAAAAGGGCAACAAGCTCATCGCGCAGAACAAGCGGGCGCGGCACGAGTACACCATCCTCGACACCTACGAGTGCGGGATGGTGCTGACCGGTACCGAGGTGAAGTCCCTCCGCGAGGGCCGGGCGAACATCGTCGACGGGTACGCGTACATCCAGGGCCACGAGGCCTGGGTCGACAACCTGTTCATCCCGGAGTACACCCAGGGCACCTGGACGAACCACTCGGCCAAGCGCAAGCGCAAGCTCCTGCTGCACAAGCTGGAGATCCGCAAGCTGGAGTCGAAGGTCAAGGAGACCGGCCACACGCTGGTGCCGCTCTCCCTGTACTTCAAGGACGGCCGGGTGAAGCTCGAGCTGGCCCTCGCGGTCGGCAAGAAGCTGTACGACAAGCGGCAGACCCTGCGCGAGCAGCAGGACCGCCGCGAGTCGGACCGCGCCATCGCCGCGGCCCGCCGCCGCCAGCGCGCGGTCTGACCGCGCCGGGAGGGGGTCGCGCCCCGCCGCCGGGTAATGCGCTGGACCCTTCCGGGGCCGACCGCGTACCATGGCACTCGCACCGCCGGAGGGCCCGCCCTTCGGAGCTGTTTGTCAAATCAACATGGGGATGATCGGTTTCGACGGTGGTAGTCGAAACAGGAGAAGCGAGCCGAGGAACGCGGCAATGATCTCGTTAACCACGTGTCGCAAAAAAATAATCGCCAACACCAAGCGCGATACCCCGCAGTTCGCTCTCGCTGCCTGATCAGCGAGCGAATAGGGTGTCAGACCGGGGAGTTCCCGACCCGGACCCTGGCATAATCTAGGGAACTCAACCGTCCGCCCCGGCTGCGGGGGCGGAGGGGAAACCAAACAGTAGCTGGGCCCGTCGGCGGCTTGTCCGCGTGACTGCCGGGGCCGAGAAAAGCACAGCGGACTGCGCTCGGAGAAGTCCTGAATCCACTCCATCGGACCCGGGTTCGATTCCCGGCATCTCCACCATCCCATGTGCACCAGGCCGTCCTCCTTCCGGAGGGCGGCCTTCGTGTGTCCGGCGCCTCACACCCGGCCCGCCGGGTGGGTGAGAGGACGGTTCCGCAGCCTTCACAGAGCACAACGAAGCGGAAACCCCGGCCTCCTAGCGTCGTTCACGACAGCACGGGCAGGGCAGGCACCGGCACGCAAGGGGAGACCGATGAGCGACACAGCCCAGCGCAGAACAGGCGGCCGCTGGATCCAGGAATGGCGGCCAGAGGACACCGAATTCTGGGAGCGCACCGGCAGCCGGGTGGCCAACCGGAACCTGATCTTCTCAGTGTTCTCCGAGCACATCGGCTTCTCCATCTGGAGCCTGTGGTCGGTGATGGTCCTCTTCATGGGCAAGGACTACGGCATCGACCCGGCCGGCAAGTTCTTCCTCGTCGCCATGCCGACCCTGGTCGGCTCCTTCGTCCGCATCCCCTACACCTTCGCGGTGGCCCGCTTCGGCGGCCGGAACTGGACGATCGTCTCGGCGCTGCTGCTGCTCCTCCCGACCCTGGCGGCCGCGTACGTGATGCACCCGGGCACCTCCTACACCACCTTCATGGTGGTCGGGGCGCTCACCGGTGTCGGCGGCGGCAACTTCGCCTCCTCCATGACCAACATCAACGCCTTCTTCCCGCTCCGGAAGAAGGGCTGGGCGCTCGGCCTCAACGCGGGCGGCGGCAACATCGGCGTCCCCGTCATCCAGCTGATCGGCCTCGGCGTGATCACCTGGGCCGGCGCCACCTCGCCCCGCCTGGTGCTCGGCATCTACATCCCGCTGATCGTCGTCGCGGCGGCCTGCTCGGCCCTGTTCATGGACAACCTGGCCCAGCTGAGCAACGACACCGGCACCTTCACCGCGATCCTCAAGGAGAAGCACACCTGGCTGATGTCGGTGCTCTACATCGGCACCTTCGGCTCCTTCATCGGCTTCTCCTTCGCCTTCGGCCTCGTCCTGCAGAACCAGTTCGGCCGTACCCCGCTGCAGGCCGCCCAGCTCACCTTCATCGGCCCGCTGCTCGGCTCGCTGATCCGCCCGGTGGGCGGCTGGCTCGCGGACCGCTGGGGCGGCTCCCGGATCACCTTCTGGAACTTCGTCGCCATGGCCGCCGCGACCGGCGTCGTCGTCTACGCCTCCTCGATCAAGTCGCTGCCGGTCTTCCTCGTCGGCTTCATCGGTCTGTTCGTCTTCGCCGGTATCGGCAACGGCTCCACCTACAAGATGATCCCCGGCATCTTCGAGGCCAAGGCGCAGGACCGGATCGCCGCCGGCGACACCGCCGAGGACGCCGCAGCCTGGGCCCGCCGGATGTCCGGCGCCGCCATCGGCGTCATCGGCGCGGTCGGCGCGCTCGGCGGACTCTTCATCAACCTGGCCTTCCGCCAGTCCTTCCTCACCACGAAGAGCGGCACCCCCGCCTTCATGTCCTTCCTCGCCGCGTACGCCGTCTGCTTCGCCCTCACCTGGGCGGTCTACCTGCGGCGGCCCTCGGCCGCCCCGGCCGGCGCCCAGGCCCCGGCCCTCGTCAAGGTCTGAATCGCCCGAAAGGGGCCGGTCCGCACCCGTGGACCGGCCCCCACCTGCGAAACAAGCCCGAAATCGGACCGACCCGGCGGTGTCACCCCGCCACGGGACGATGAAACTCCACCCACCCACCCCGTCGCCCGCGACGTCCCCGCCAAGGACCCGTTGCGGACGGCACGTCCCGACGGCCCGCCGACAGCCCCGGGGCGCACCACGAAGGACGTCTGCCCATGGCCGACCTGACCGCCGGCGAGACCGCCGCCCTCGTACCGTCGCAGGACGCAGCCCCGCCACTGGCCGGCTACACCATCGGCATCACCGCCGCCCGCCGCGCCGACGAGCTGGCCGCCCTCCTGCAGCGCCGCGGTGCCACCGTGCTCCGCGCCCCCGTCCTGCGGATCGTCCCGCTCGCCGACGACACCGAACTCCTCGCCGCCACCAGGGCCCTGGTCGCGGACCCGCCGGACATCGCCGTCGCCACCACCGGCATCGGCTTCCGCGGCTGGATCGAGGCCGCCGAGGGCTGGGGCCTGTTCGACGACCTCGTCGGCAGCCTCGCCAAGACCGAGATGCTCGCCCGCGGCCCCAAGGCCAAGGGCGCCATCCGCGCCGCCGGGCTCCGCGAGGCCTGGTCCGCCGAGTCCGAGTCCTCCGTCGAGGTGCTGGAGCGCCTCCTCGAGGAGGGCGTCGACGGCCGCCGGATCGCCGTCCAGCTGCACGGCGCCCCGCTGCGCGACTTCGTCGACTCGCTCACCGCCGCCGGCGCCGAGGTCGTCGAGGTCCCCGTCTACCGCTGGCTGCCGCCCGCCGACCTCGGCCCGGTCGACCGCCTCCTCGACGCCTGTTGCAACGGCTCCCTGGACGCCGTCACCTTCACCTCCGCACCCGCCGCACTCAGCCTCCTCGGCCGCGCCGCCGAACGCGGCCAGACCGCCGACCTGCTGCACGCGCTGCGGCGCGACGTCCTGCCGGTCTGCGTCGGCCCGATCACCGCCGCACCGCTCGAAGAGCTCGACGTCGCCACCGTCTGGCCCGAACGGATGCGGCTCGGCGCCATGGTGCAGACCCTCACCGCCCAGCTCCCCGACCGCGCCCGCCGCCTCTCCGTCGCCGGGCACACCCTCGAACTCCGCGGCCAGGCCGCCCTCGTCGACGGCGACCTGCGGCCGGTGCCGCCGGCCGGGATGGCCCTGCTCCGGGCCCTCGCCCGCCGGCCCGGCTGGGTCGTCCCCCGCGCCGAACTCCTGCGGGCGCTGCCCGGCAGCGGCGACGACGAACATGCCGTGGAAACCGCCATGGCCCGCCTGCGGGCCGCCCTCGGCACCCCCCGCCTCATCGCCACCGTCGTCAAACGCGGCTACCGCCTCGCCGTCGACCCCGTCGCCGCCCCCGGCACCAAGTACGGCGACGAATAGGGACCGGGGCAGCACATCAGGGGCGCGTGGGGGCACCTGATGTGCTGCAACCGGTGCGGCGGCCGGTGAGGTCGGGTAGGGAGTAGGATCTTCCGTCCGCCGCATCCCCCCGCGCCGCATCCCCCCGAGGCCCATGCACACCACACCAGAGACCACCGACTCCGTCCGCGACCGCGAGATCGCGGAGGAGCAGCGCCACCTCGACACCGTCTACCGGCGCTTGGAGGAGAAGCTCGCCGAGGCCGAGTACATCCTCGAGGACGCCGCCAAGCGCGTGCAGGTCGGCACCCCCGGCGCCCTCGCCGAGCGGGACGCCCAGGTCTTCCGGGCCGGTGCGCACCTGCAGCGCCTGAACAGCGAGTTCGAGGACTTCCTCTTCGGCCGGATCGACCTCCAGCAGGCCGATGCCCCCGAGGAGCACGGCATCCCCTCGCAGACCCCGCTGGACCCGGCCGACCCCGCCGTCGCGGAGACCCTGCACATCGGCCGCCTCGGCGTGCTCGACGCCGAGTACGGCCCGCTGGTGATCGACTGGCGCGCCCCCGCCGCCGCCCCGTTCTACCGCTCGACCCCGCTGGAGCCGGGCCGGGTCGTCCGCCGCCGGGTGATCCGCTCCAAGGGCCGCAAGGTCATCGGCGTCGAGGACGACCTGCTGCGTCCCGACCTGGCGCCGACCCTGGACGGCCGCGAGCTGGCCGTGGTCGGCGACGGCGCCCTGATGGCCTCGCTGGGCCGGGCCCGCAGCCACACCATGCGCGACATCGTCTCCTCGATCCAGAAGGAGCAGGACGAGGTCATCCGGGCCGCCGCGGCCGGCGCCACGCTGGTCACCGGCGGGCCGGGCACCGGCAAGACCGCCGTCGCGCTGCACCGCGCCGCCTTCCTGCTGTACCAGGACCGCCGCCGCTACGCGGGCGGCATCCTGGTGGTCAGTCCCACCCCGCTGCTGGTCTCGTACACCGAGGGCGTGCTGCCCTCGCTGGGCGAGGAGGGCCAGGTCGCGATCCGGGCGGTGGGCAGCCTGGTCGACGGCATCGAGGCGGCCCGCTACGACTCTCCGGAGACCGCGTGGGTCAAGGGCTCGGGCAGGATGGTCCAGCTGCTGCGCAGGGCCGCCAGGGCGGCCCTGGAGTCCGGTGCGCCCTCCGAGCTCAAGGTCTTCGCCCGGGGCGAGGCGCTGCGGCTGGACGCGGGCCGTCTGAAGGCGCTGCGCTCGGCCGTGATCGGCAGTGGCGGCACCCCGCTGAACCTGCTGCGCCCGAGGGCCCGCCGGCTGCTGCTGGACGCCCTGTGGCAGGACGTCACCCGGAACCTGCCGAAGCCGACGAGCCACTTCGAGCGCGAGCAGCGCCAGGACGAGCGGGAGGCCTTCGACGAGTACGTCTCCGACGAGGCGGTCTTCCTGGACTTCCTGGAGGCCTGGTGGGCGCCGCTCACCCCGCGCCGGGTGCTGGCGACGCTGCGCCACCCGCGGCACACCAACCGGATCGCCCGCCGCGCGGTGACCCCGGAGGAGTCGCGGCTGCTGGCGGCGTCCTGGCGGCACCTGGACCAGCGGGGCGAGGGTGCGCTGTCGGCGCACGACGTGGCGCTGGTCGACGAGCTGCAGGTGCTGCTCGGCGAGCCGGCCCGTCCGAAGGTGCGCGAGGTGGACGCGGTGGACCTGCTGTCGGGTCTGGACGAGGTCACCACGTACGCCGACCGCACGGCCCGGCAGCGCGAGCGCGTCCCGGTGGAGCGGACGGAGTACGCGCACGTGATCGTGGACGAGGCGCAGGACCTCACGCCGATGCAGTGGCGGATGATCGGCCGGCGGGCCCGGATGGCCACCTGGACGATCGTCGGCGACCCGGCGCAGTCCTCCTGGCCGTTCCCGGCGGAGGCGCAGTCCGCCATGGACGAGGTGCTCTCCGGCAAGCCGCGGCGCCGCCACACTCTGACCGTGAACTACCGCAACCCGGCGGAGATCGCCGAGGTGGCGGCGAAGGTGCTGGCGCTGGCCGCGCCGGGCACGCCGTCGCCGAGCGCGGTGCGCTCGACCGGCATCGAGCCGCGGTTCGCGGCCGTCCGGGAGACCGGGGCGGGGGCCTTCGGCCGGGCCGTCCGGGCGGAGCTGGAGCGGCTGCTGGGCGAGGTGGACGGCACCGTGGCGGTCGTCGTGCCGATGGACCGCAGGGAGGAGGCGGCCGGCTGGGCGGAGGGCCTGGGCGACCGCGTGGTGGCGCTGGGCAGCCTGGAGGCGAAGGGCCTGGAGTACGACGCGACGGTGGTCGCCGACCCGACCGGCATCGCGGGGGAGTCGGAGGCCGGCCTGCGGGTGCTGTACGTGGCGCTGACCCGCGCCACCCAGCGGCTGACGGTGCTCTCGGGCCCGGACGACCTGCCGGACTCCGACGGCGTGCCCGCCCTGCTGCACGGCTGACCGGCCGCCGGGACCGCACCGGCCGCCGAGGGACTGCGGAGACGACGAAGGCCCCCACCGGGAGGTGGGGGCCTTCTCATGTCAATGACACCGACCCGCCATGCTCGCCTCGCGGCAAGTGGTCGCTCGAAGCGACGAAGGTTGGGCCCGGGGGCTTGGATCGAGCCGGTGTCCCGTCCAATGTAACGCATCGGCTCGGGACGCCAAGGCCGCGGCGGGAGATTTTCGGCGGAGCACACGAGTGGCCCTGCCCCGCCGTGCGGTGCCCTTTGTGGGTTCTGCACACTCAATGAACTTTATTTCTGGCTACCGCCCGGTAAGTGCGACGATCGAGATCGGACAACCCTCAAGAGCGGACGGAAGAAGGACGTCGATGGCGACGGTGCCCAGTGTCTCCAACTCGATCACTGTGCGGCTGGAGGTCCCGGCCCGGGGCAACGCCGTCAGCGCGATCACCACGGCCGTCGAGTCCTCCGGGGGTTCGGTCACCGGTCTCGACGTCACCGCCTCCGGCCTGGAGTCGCTGCGCATCGACGTGACCGTCGCGGCCGCCTCGGTGGCCCACGGCGAGGAGATCGTCGAGAAGCTCCGCACGATCGACGGCGTGAGCATCGGCAAGGTCTCCGACCGTACGTTCCTGATGCACCTCGGCGGCAAGATCGAGATGTCCTCGAAGCTGCCGATCCGCAACCGCGACGACCTCTCGATGATCTACACCCCGGGCGTCGCCCGGGTCTGCATGGCGATCGCGGAGAACCCGGAGGACGCCCGCCGCCTGACCATCAAGCGCAACAGCGTCGCCGTGGTCACCGACGGCTCCGCGGTGCTGGGCCTCGGCAACATCGGCCCCAAGGCCGCACTGCCGGTGATGGAGGGCAAGGCCGCGCTGTTCAAGCGCTTCGCCGGCATCGACGCCTGGCCGATCTGCCTGGACACCCAGGACGCCGACGAGATCGTCGCCATCGTGAAGGCCATCGCCCCCGGCTTCGCCGGCATCAACCTGGAGGACATCTCCGCCCCGCGCTGCTTCGAGATCGAGGCCCGGCTGCGGGAGGCGCTGGACATCCCGGTGTTCCACGACGACCAGCACGGCACCGCGATCGTCGTCCTGGCGGCGCTGACCAACGCGCTCAAGGTGGTCGGCAAGGACATCGCCGACATCCGCGTGGTGATGTCGGGCGCCGGCGCGGCGGGCACCGCGATCCTCAAGCTGCTGCTGGCCGCGGGCGTGGAGCACGCCACCGTCGCCGACGTGCACGGCGTCGTCCACGCCGGGCGGGACGACCTCAACGACAACCTGCGCTGGATCGCCGCGCACACCAACCGCTCCGGCCGCACCGGCAGCCTCAAGGAGGCCGTGTCCGGCGCCGACGTCTTCATCGGCGTCTCCGCCCCGAACGTACTGGACGGCGACGACCTGGCCACCATGGCGGAGGACGCGATCGTCTTCGCGCTGGCCAACCCCGACCCGGAGGTCGACCCGGCGATCGCCCGGCAGACCGCCGCGGTGGTCGCCACCGGCCGCAGCGACTTCCCGAACCAGATCAACAACGTGCTGGTCTTCCCCGGCGTCTTCCGCGGCCTGCTGGACGCGCAGAGCCGGACGGTCGACACCGACATGATGATCGCCGCGGCCCGGGCGCTGGCCACCACGGTCGCGGACGACCAGCTCAACGCCAACTACATCATCCCGAGCGTCTTCCACCCGGACGTCGCCAAGACCGTGGCGGCGGCCGTCCGGGAGGCCGCGCTGGCCGCCCGGGAGGGCCAGGAGCAGGTTCCGGCGCGTCCGACGCCGGGCATCGTCGGCACCCTCGACACGTCGTCCTTCCCGGTCGTCGGCATCTGACCGGAGTGTTGTTCTTGACCGCTCAGGTGTGCGAACGACGTCGCGGTCGCCAGACCCGCCCCTTGCCCTTGCGACACAAGGGGAAGGGGCGTGTTTGGGCTTGTCGGTGCCAGGGCGTACGGTAGCCCTGCACGGGGTGGCGTGTCCGACAAGTACGGAACGTCCCTCCCGGTTTTCCGGCGTGTCGTCCAGGCCGCCGCCCGTTCCGGTCCGCCGGAGCCGACGGAGCGTCACACCTCCGCCGGACGGGTGGGGTTCGGGGCGGCGTCGCCGGTGGCCGATTGGCTTTCTCAGTGCCGGTCGGGGCAGGATTCGTACCCGGGCGGGCGGTTTGCGGCGCTTCGGGGCCGGAGCCCGGCCCCTGACCACCCCTCGCCTGAACGAGCACCAGTGTGCGGACCAGCGGCCCATCCGGGTTCCCCCGGAGGGGGCGACCGATGGGGCCCCCGTACACCGCAAGCAACAGACCACAGGAGTACACATGAACCGCAGTGAGCTGGTGGCCGCGCTGGCCGAGCGCGCCGAGGTGACCCGCAAGGACGCCGACGCCGTTCTGGCCGCCTTCGCCGAGGTCGTCGGTGAGGTCGTCGCCAAGGGTGACGAGAAGGTCACCATCCCCGGCTTCCTGACCTTCGAGCGGACGCACCGCGCTGCGCGCACCGCCCGCAACCCGCAGACCGGCGACCCGATCCAGATCCCGGCCGGCTACAGCGCCAAGGTCAGCGCCGGTTCCAAGCTGAAGGAAGCCGCCAAGGGCGCCTGAGGCTCGTAGCAGCCCGAGAACCACGATGGCCGGCCTCCCCCTCGGAGAGGCCGGCCATCGGCCGTGCTGGGGCCGTCAGACGGTCACCGGCTCCTCGCTGGGCAGCTCGACGTGGGCGCCGAGGTCGCGCAGCTTGGCCATGAAGTTCTCGTAGCCGCGGTTGATCAGGTCGATGCCGTGCACGGTCGAGGTGCCCTCGGCCGCCAGCGCCGCGATCAGGTACGAGAAGCCGCCGCGCAGGTCCGGGATGATCAGCTCGGAGCCGATCAGCTTGGACGGGCCGGAGACCACCGCGGAGTGCCGGAAGTTGCGGGCGCCGAAGCGGCAGGGGGTGCCGCCGAGGCACTCGCGGTAGAGCTGGATGTGCGCGCCCATCTGGTTCAGCGCGCCGGTGAAGCCGAGGCGGGACTCGTACACCGTCTCGTGGACGATGGACAGGCCGTTGGCCTGGGTCAGCGCGACGACCAGCGGCTGCTGCCAGTCGGTCTGGAAGCCGGGGTGCACGTCGGTCTCCAGGGCGATCGCCTTGAGCTCGCCGCCCGGGTGCCAGAAGCGGATGCCCTCGTCGTCCACCTCGAAGGCGCCGCCGACCTTCCGGAAGGTGTTCAGGAAGGTCATCATCTCGATCTGGCGGGCGCCGCGGACGTAGATGTCGCCCTTGGTGGCCAGCGCGGCGCACGCCCAGGACGCGGCCTCCAGGCGGTCCGGCAGCGCCTTGTGGTTGTAGCCGCCCAGCTCGTCCACACCGGTGATCAGGATGGTGCGGTCGGTGCCCATCGAGATGATCGCGCCCATCTTCTGCAGGACGCAGATGAGGTCGACGATCTCCGGCTCGACGGCCGCGTTGCGCAGCTCGGTGACGCCCTCGGCGAGCACCGCGGTCAGCAGCACCTGCTCGGTCGCGCCGACCGAGGGGTAGGGCAGCTCGATCTTGGTGCCGTGCAGGCGCTGCGGGGCGACCAGGTAGGTGCCCTGCGGGTGCTTCTCGATGGTGGCGCCGAACTGGCGCAGCACCTCGAAGTGGAAGTCGACCGGCCGGCCGCCGATGTCGCAGCCGCCCAGGCCCGGGATGAACGCGTGGCCGAGCCGGTGCAGCAGCGGGCCGCAGAACAGGATCGGGATGCGCGAGGAGCCGGCGTGCGCGTCGATGTCGGCGACGTTGGCGCTCTCGACGTGCGAGGGGTCGAGGATCAGCTCGCCGTCCTCGTCGCCGGTGCGGACGGTCACGCCGTGCAGCTGCAGCAGACCCCGGACGACCTTGACGTCGCGGATGTCCGGCACGTTGCGCAGCCGGCTCGGACCCTGGCCGAGCAGCGCGGCGACCATGGCCTTGGGGACCAGGTTCTTGGCACCGCGGATCTGGATCTCGCCTTCGAGCGGGTTACCGCCGTGGACCAGCAGGAGGTCGTCGGTCATCGTTCTCGCAATCCGGGGTGCGCAGGGGGTTTTTTCGGCTGCGGGGCAGGGGGAGACGCGAGTGGAAGGTCCTTCCACCGTCGGCGAAAGCCCTTCCACCATCCATAGATGGTAGAGGGTGGGCGATTGGTTCCCGTGTGCCCCTTTGGTGATCATGCTTCGGAGGCCCCGCGGAGGCCCGCCGGCGCTCACCGGGTACGGCCGTCCGGGTGGTCCGTGCCCGGTGCTCCCCGGCCCCGGGGCCGCGCCCGGCGGGGGTCGAGGAGGTTTCGTGTTGGATGCCCGTACCGGGCCGTACTGCGGGATCATGTGGACATGACCGCGGCCCTCTCCCACACCGGCCGACTGCTCGTCGCGACGCCCGTGCTCACCGATCCGAACTTCGCGCGAGCGGTGGTACTGCTGCTCGACCACGACGACCAGGGCGCGCTCGGGGTGGTGCTGAACCGGCCGACCCCGGTCGAGGTCTCGACCGTGCTGGACGGCTGGGCCGACCTGACCGGCCAGCCCGCCGTCGTCTTCCAGGGAGGGCCGGTGGCCCTCGACTCCGCGCTGGCCATCGCGGTCGTCCCCGGCGAGCCCGGCCACGGCGAGCCGATCGGCTGGCGGCGGGTGCACGGCGCGATCGGCCTGGTCGACCTGGAGGCGCCGCCCGAGGTCCTGATGGGCGAGCTCGGCGCGCTGCGGGTGTTCGCCGGCTACTCCGGCTGGTCGCCGGGGCAGCTGGAGACGGAGATCGCCGAGGGCGCCTGGTACCTGGTCGACTGCGAGCCGGGGGACGTCTCCAGCCCCGAGCCGGAGCGGCTGTGGCGCTCGGTGCTGCGCCGCCAGCGCGGCCCGCTGGCGATGCTGGCGACCTACCCGGACGATCCGACCATGAACTGAGCGCTGCCGCCGCCCCCGGGCGCCCGGTGCGCTACTGGCCCGCTTCGGAGCGGCGCCCATAGACTTGGCACCCATGAGCACTCTTGAGCCCGAGCGCGGACTCGGCACCGGCACCCTGGTCGAGCCCGTTCCCCAGGTGTCCCACGGGGACGGCGACCACGAGCGCTTCGCGCACTACGTCCAGAAGGACAAGATCATGGAGAGCGCCCTCTCCGGGTCTCCCGTGGTGGCGCTCTGCGGCAAGGTCTGGGTCCCCGGCCGCGACCCGAAGAAGTACCCGGTCTGCCCGATGTGCAAGGAGATCTTCGAGGGTCTCGGCCAGGGCGGCGACGGCGGCGACGACAAGTAACGCGGAGTCCGACCGGCAGTGGTCTGTACCACTGCCGGTCGACGGGGCAGGATGGCCCGCATGGATCTCATCCCCGCCCCCCGGCACCTGAAGGTCTTCCACGGCGACCTCGGCCCGTGGAGCTTCCGGCTGCGGCCGGACACCCGGATCGCCGCCGCCGACGGGGCGCAGGGCGTCGCCCGCTGGCTGCGCGCCGAGCTGTCCGCCGCCACCGGCTTCACCTTCGACGCCTGCACCCCCGAGCAGGGCCGCCTCGGCACGCGGACGATCCACCTGGAGTTCGACCCCGAGCTGCGCGCCACCGCCGGCCGCGAGGCCTACGGGCTGTCCGTCAACGACTACGGCGCCTTCCTGCGCGGCGGCGGCCGCCCCGGCCTGTTCCACGCCGCGCAGACCCTGCGGCAGATGTTCGACCCGCGGATCTACCGCCGTGCCCCGCTGCCCGGCACGGACTGGGTGCTGCCCTCCGTGCAGGTCGAGGACGCGCCCCGGTTCGGCTGGCGCGGAGTCCTGCTGGACGTCGCCCGGCACTTCCTGCCCAAGGCCGACGTGCTGCGCTTCCTCGACCTGATGGCCGCGCACAAGCTGAACGTCCTGCACCTGCACCTCACCGACGACCAGGGCTGGCGGATCGAGATCCGGCGCCACCCGCGGCTCACGGAGGTCGGCGCCTGGCGGGAGCGCTCGATGGTCGGCCACCGCTCCGGCGGCCGCCGCGACGACCGGCCGCACGGCGGCTACTACACCCAGGACGACCTGCGCGAGATCGTCGCGTACGCCGCCAAGCGGCACATCACCGTCGTGCCCGAGATCGACCTGCCCGGCCACGCGCAGGCCGCCCTCGCGGCCTACCCCGAGCTCGGCAACACCGACGTGGTGGACACCGCCGCACTCGGCGTCTGGACGGACTGGGGGATCAACCCCAATGTGCTCAACGTCTCGGACGCCACCCTGCGCTTCTTCGAGGGCGTGCTGGAGGAGGTGCTGGAGATCTTCCCGTCCGAGTTCGTCCACCTCGGCGGCGACGAGTGCCCCAAGGACCAGTGGCGGGCCAGCCCGGCCGCGCAGGCCCGGATGGCGGAGCTCGGCCTGGCCGACGAGGACGCCCTGCAGAGCTGGTTCATCGGGCACTTCGACCGCTGGCTGGCCGACCGCGGCCGCCGGCTGATCGGCTGGGACGAGATCCTCGAGGGCGGCCTCGCACCGGGCGCCGCGGTCTCCTCCTGGCGCGGCTACGAGGGCGGCATCGCCGCCGCCCGGGCCGGCCACGACGTGGTGATGTGCCCCGAGCAGCACGTCTACCTGGACCACCGGCAGGCCCCGGGGGAGGACGAGCCGGTCCCGGTCGGGTACGTCCGCACGCTCGAGGACGTCTACCGCTTCGAGCCCGTCCCGCCGGAGCTCGACGGGGCCGCCGCCGCCCGGGTGATCGGCACCCAGGCCAACCTCTGGACCGAGTTCATGACGAGCGCCCGGGACATCGACTACCGGGCCTTCCCGCGCCTCGCCGCCTTCGCCGAGGTCGCCTGGTCCGACCTGCCGCGCGAGCCCGGCGCGCGGGACTGGGCCGGCTTCGAACGCCGGATGGCCGCCCACTACCCGCGGCTGGACGCGCTCGGCGTCGAGTACCGGCCGCCCGGCGGCCCGCACCCGTGGCAGCGCCGGCCCGGCGTCGCGGGCAGGCCGGCCGAGGGCCCCTGAGCCCCCGGAGGTGCCCCCGCGCGCCCCTTGCGGAGCACCCGCACGCCGTCGGGGACACGCCCCGGCGGCCCCGGGGGCGGGCCCGGGCGGCGTCGACGGCGCGGCGGACGGGTCGCCCCTGATGCCGCGACAGGTCAACATCCGATGAACATCCGCGCAGAGGGGTTCCGCTTCGGTTCGTTTTGTGGCCTGATTCGTCCGGTATTGCCCTCACCCTCGCAGCACCCGGCAAGTGATCATCCGGCATTGTGTGCCAGAGTTGCCCAACCCGGCCCGATCGCCCGTACCCTACGGGCCAGGCCGCACTGCCGGTGGGGAGGGCAGGGCAGTTGATGAGCAAGTGGAGCACGGTGGAATCCTGGTGAACCGGACGATCATGCTGCCGGCCTCGGTCGACGAGGCCGTCGAAGCGCTGGCCGCGACCCCGGGAGCCGTCCCGGTGGCCGGCGCGACCGACCTCATGGAGGCGGTCAACGCAGGCCGGCTGCGCCCCGCCGCCCTGATCGGCCTCGGCCGCATCACCGAACTGCGCGGCTGGCGCTACGAGGACGGCGGCACCGCCGTACTCGGCGCCGGACTCACCCACGCCCGGATGGACCGCCCCGACTTCGCCGCGCTCATCCCCGCCCTCGCCGACGCCGCCCGCACCGCGGGCCCCCCGCAGATCCGCAACGTCGGCACCCTCGGCGGCAACATCGCCACCGCCGCGGCCGCCGGCGACACCCTCCCCGTGCTCGCCGCCCTCGACGCCACCGCCACCCTCGTCCGGGCCGGCGGCAGCCGCGACGTCCCGATCACCCACCTGCTCACCGGCCTCGACCCGCTGCGCCCCGGCGAACTCCTCACCTGGGTGCGCGTCCCGCTGCTGCACGCCCCCCAGGTCTTCCTCAAGGCCGGCGGCCGCAGCGGCCCGGCCCGCGCCGCCGCCTCCGTCGCCGTCGTCCTCGACCCCGCCCGCCGCGCCGTGCGCTGCGCCGTCGGCGCGGTCGCCCCCGTGCCGCTGCGGCCGCACGAGGCCGAGGCCTGGGTCGCCGGCTGCATCGACTGGGACGCCCGCGGCGAGGACGGCGTCCAGCCGATCGACCCCGCGGCGCTCGCCGCCTTCGGCGAGTACGTCGCCGGCGCCTGCGTCCCCGACGCCGCCCTGGAGGGTGCGAACGAGGGGGCGAGGGCCACCCTGGTCCGCCAACGGCGTACCGTGGCTGTGCTGGCCCGCCGGGCACTGGGAAGGGCGCTGAAGTGACGGACGAACTCAACGGCCTCGGCGACGTGCGGCCCTGCACCTCGTACACGCTCCGGGTCAACGGCTTCGAACGGCCGGTCAACGACGCGTGGATCGGCGAGAGCCTGCTCTACGTGCTCCGCGAGCGGCTCGGCCTGGCCGGCGCCAAGGACGGCTGCGAGCAGGGCGAGTGCGGCGCCTGCACCGTCCAGGTCGACGGCCAGCTCGTCGCCGGCTGCCTGGTGCCCGCAGCGCTCGCCGCCGACAGCGAGATCGCCACCGTCGAGGGACTCTCCGGCGCCGGCACCGCCAGCGACGTCCAGCAGGCCCTCGCCGAGTCCGGCGCCGTCCAGTGCGGCTACTGCACCCCCGGCCTCGCCATGGCCGTCCACGACCTGCTGCAGCGCAACCACCGGCCCACCGACGTCGAGGCCCGCCAGGCCCTGTGCGGCAACCTCTGCCGGTGCACCGGCTACCGCGGCGTGCTCGCCGCCGTGCAGACCGTCGCCCAGGCCCGCGAGGCCGAACTCGAGGCCGAGCTCACCGCCGCCGAACAGGCCGCGGCCGAGCAGGCCGAGGCCGCGGCCGCCGCCGTACCCGCCGAGCAGCCCCGGCCCGCCGGCCAGCAGTCCGCCGCCGACCTGCCGCTCGCCGGCGAGCTCCCGCTCTACGCCGACTCCGAGCTCTGGGTCGAGGCCGACCAGTACGCCGCCGCCCACCAGGCCCAGGCCCCCGCGGCCCACCCCGCCGCAGGCCCGGCCGACGGCTACGACACCGGCTACTACCAGCCGCCGCAGCCCCCCGAGGGCTACCTCGGCCACGTGCCCGCCCCGGCCGGCCCGCCCGGCCACGAGCCCGCCCCGTACGACACCGGGCACTACGAGGCCACCCCGGCCCACGGCACCGCCCACGACGGACCGGCCCAGGACGCCACGCCCGCGCACGGCACCCCGTACATCCCGACGCCCGCGCACGGCACCTCCTACGAGGCCGCCCCGTTCGGCGCGACCCCGCCGCACGGCACCCCCGTGCACGACACGGCCGGCTACGACGGCGCCCCCGTCTACGAGAGCGGCTACGAGACCGGCCAGGTCTACGTCGGCGGCGCCGGCTACGAGGCCGCCCCCGGCTACGACGCCCCGGTCTACGAGCCCGCTGCCGGCTACGACCCCGCCGGCTACGCCGTCCGGCCCGCGTACGACGGCACCACCCCCGCCCACGGCATCAGGCTCCCCGAGGACGAGAACGCATGACCGCCCCCACCGAGCAGGAGGCCCCGGCGCCCGAACCGTTCGGTCTCGGCAGCTCCCCGCTGCGCACCGACGCCCTCCCCAAGGCCCTCGGCATCTACCCCTACGCCGCCGACCTGTGGGCCGAGGGACTGCTCTGGGGCGCCGTCCTGCGCTCCCCGCACGCCCACGCCAAGATCACCTCGGTCGACACCTCCGCCGCGCTCGCCCTGCCCGGCGTGCACGCCGTCGTCACCGCCACCGACCTGGCCTCCTGCCCGGCCCCCGGCGACCGCCCGGTCCTCGCCGGTGAGGTCGTCCGCCACCACGGCGAGCCCATCGCCGCCGTCGCCGCCGAGACCCCCGACACCGCCCGGCTCGCCGCCTCGCTCATCACCGTCGAGTACGAGCTGCTGGAGGCCGTCACCGACCCCGAGGCCGCCTTCAACGCCGCGCCGCTGCACCCCGACGGCAACCTCTTCCGGCACCTCCCGCTGCGCACCGGCGACCCGGAGGCCGTCGGCGAGTTCGTCGTCGAGGGCCTCTACCAGGTCGGCCGGCAGGACCCGGCCCCCATCGGCGCCGAGGCCGGCCTCGCCGTGCCCCGCCCCGACGGCGGCGTCGAGCTCCACCTCTCCACCACCGACCCGCACGGCGACCGCGACCGCACCGCCGCCTGCCTCGGCCTCGACCCCGACCGGGTCCGCACCGTCGTCACCGGCGTCCCCGGCGCCGCCACCGACCGCGAGGCGCTCTCCTTCCAGGTCCTGCTCGCCCTCCTCGCGCTGCGCACCGGCCGCCCCGTGAAGATGACCCTCACCCGCGAGGAGTCCTTCCACACCCACACCTCCCGGCACCCCGCCCTGCTCCGCTACCGCCACCACGCCGACGCCGAGGGCAAGCTGGTCAAGGTCGAGGCGCAGATCCTGCTCGACGGCGGCGCCTACGCCGACGTCTCCGCCGAGGCGCTCGCCGCCGCGACGGCCTTCGCCGTCGGCCCCTACAACTGCCCCAACGTCTTCGTCGACGCCTGGGCCGTGCGCACCAACAACCCGCCGGCCGGCCGGATGCGCGGCGAGGGCGCCCTGCAGACCTGCTTCGCCTACGAGTCCCAGCTCGACCAGCTGGCCAAGCAGGTCGGCGTCGAACCGCTGGAGATCCGCCGCCGCAACGCCATGGCCACCGGCGACCCGCTGCCCACCGGCCAGGCCGTCACCTGCCCGGCCCCGGTCGAGGCCCTGCTCGACGCCGTCACCGAACTCCCGCTGCCCGCCCTCCCGGTCGACGACCCGGAGGCCGAGTGGCTGCTCCCCGGCGGGCCCGGCGGCGCCGGCGACCCGGCCGCGGTGCGCCGCGGCATCGGCTACGCCGTCGGCATGGTGCACATGCTCGGCGCCGAGGGCGAGGACGAGGTCTCCACCGCCACCGTCCGGGTCAGCGGCGACCACGCCACCGTGATCTGCGCCGCCGTCGACGCGGGCCAGGGCTTCGCCACGCTCGCCCGGCAGATCGTGCAGAGCGTGCTCGGCGTCTCCGAGGTCTACGTCGCCCCGGTCGACAGCGACCAGTCGCCGGCCGGCCCGTCCGCCCGCGGCCGGCACACCTGGGTGTCCGGCGGCGCCGTGGAGAAGGCCGCACTGATGGTCCGCCACCAGCTGCTGCAGCCGATCGCCGCCAACTTCGGCATGTCGGTCGAACTGCTCTCCATCGCCGACGGCAAGATCACCTCGTACGACGGCGTGCTCGGCATGCCCGTCGCCGAGGCCCTGGAGGGCAAGGAGCTCTGGGCCACCGCCCAGTGCCGCCCGCACCCCACCGAGCCGCTGGACGAGAACGGGCACGGCGACGCCTTCGTCTCCATCGCGTTCTGCGCGATGCGGGCCGTCGTCGACGTCGACATCGAGCTCGGCGCCGTCCGGGTGGTCGACGTCACCGTCGCCCAGGACGTCGGCCGGGCGCTGAACCCCCGCCAGATCGAGGACCGCATCGAGGGCGCCGTCGCCCAGGGCATCGGCCTCGCCCTGATGGAGAACCTCCGCACCGAGGGCGGCCGGCTCGCCAACGCCTCCCTCACCGGCTACCGGCTGCCCACCGCGCTCGACACCCCCGACATCCGGATCGCCTCGCTGCTCGAGGAGCGCGACGTGGTCGCGCCCTTCGGTGCCAAGGCGGTGAGCGGCGTCCCCGCGGTCGTCGCCCCGGCCGCGGTCGCCGCCGCCGTCCGCGCCGCCACCGGCATGCCCGTCGGCCGCCTCCCGATCCTCCCCGAGGACGCCACCGTCACCGGCTGACGCACCGCCGCCCGAGGGGCGCGCTGGGGTTGAGGGAGAGTCAGTACACCGCCGGACAGACGATACGATCGAAGCTGCCCTGATCACGGGGGCGTGACGACAACGTACGGGCAGCAGCAGACGACTGACGGGGTAGTGATGACGCTGACCAGGGCCATGCGCGCGCTTGGCGCCACGACATTGGCAGGTGCACTGCTGCTGACGGCCGCCCCCGGGGCGGCCGCGGACCAGGTGCGGGACGGCCAGTGGGCCAACCAGTACTTCCAGCTCGAGAAGGTCTGGTCGGTCACCAAGGGCGAGGGCGTGACCGTCGCCGTCATCGACAGCGGCGTCGACGCCACCCACCCCGACCTCACCGGCCAGGTCCTGCCGGGGTACGACGAGAGCGGCAAGAACCTCAACACGAAGCCGACGGACCCGCACGGCACCGGTATGGCCGCGGAGATCGCAGGCCGTGGACACGGGAGCAACGCTGGTGTCGTCGGCCTGGCGCCCGGCGCCAAGATCCTCCCGGTGTACAAGGGCGACGCGCAGGGCTCCGACGCCATTCCCCAGGGCCTGCGCTGGGCCGTCGACCACGGCGCCAAGGTGATCAACATCTCGCAGGGGTCGTCACTCGAGAACCCCGACATGCCGGCCGCGATCGCCTACGCCTACCAGCACGACGTCCTGGTCGTCGCGGCCGCGGGCAACAACGGTTCGGTGGTCGACAACCCTGCCAATCTGCCGGGTGTGCTCGCGGTGGCCGCGGCCGACAAGAGCGGCGAGATCTGGGCCGACTCCAGCTTCGGGCCCGAGATCCGGCTGGCCGCCCCCGGCGTCGGTATCGTCACGGCAGGCAAGTGCGGCTCCAGCCAGTACTGCCTGGGCAGCGGTACCTCGGACGCGGCCGCCTACGTGTCCGGTGCGGCGGCGCTCGTCCGCGCCAAGTTCCCCACGCTGACGGCCGGCCAGGTGGCCAACCGACTGGCCAAGTCGGCAGCCGTTCCGCCGTCCGCCAGTGGTGCGAAGCTCCCCGATCCACACTTCGGCTACGGTGTCATCCGGCCTTACGAAGCGCTCACCATGGACATCCCGGCCGGCAGCCCGGAGGGGCCGCTGACCAAGCCCGAGGGTGCGGCCGCGCCCGGTACCGCATCGCCCGGGGCGGTGGTGCCGAAGCCGAAGTCGACCAGCAGCTTCTCGGGCATCACTCCGCTGCACGTGGTCGCCGGCGCTGCCGTCCTGGTGGTGCTCTTCGTGATCGTGGTCGTCGTGGCCACCCGCAGCCGCCGCAGGCCGCCGAACGGCCCGGTGCCGCCGCAGGGCCCCGCACCCTACGGTGCTGCGCCCGGCTGGCCGCCGGCCCAGCAGCCCTACGGGACGCAGCCCCCGCCCCCCGGTCACCCCCAGCAGCAGCCGTACCAGAACCCGTACCAGGGCGGTAATCCGCCGCGATGACGGTGTGTCAGTACACGGCCTAGAAGCGATACGATCGGATGCCCTGTCAGGGCGTCATGCCCCGTTGACGACGGGGTGCAGCAACAACGGGGAAGTACGGACTCCAGGGGGAGGAGTGACATGGCCGACGGATACCGCGTCAACACCGGCGAGCTGGAAGCCGTCGTGAAGCGCCTGCGGGCCCTGCAGCAGGGTCTGAGCGAGTGCGGCAACAAGGCGAAGTACAACACGGTCCTCGTCAGCGACGACTTCGGCGCGAACTTCGACGAGGCGAAGAAGCTCTTCGCCGCGCACTCGCAGATGCAGCAGTTCCTGAGCCAGCACATCCAGGAACTCGACTCGCTGATCAACGACTTCGGGGACAAGACGCACGCGGTCACCACCGCGTACCGGACGCGCGAGGACGAGTTCGTCGCCTCGACGAAGTCGATCCAGTCCGGGGGAGCGTGACATGAGCAAGTTCGAACACGAGGACCTGATCCCGCTCAAGCGGATGATCGAGCACTCCCGGCCGGAGCGCCTCCACGAGGTCAGCCAGCACTGGACCAACGTCCAGAAGGAGCTGGAGCAGGCGATCACCGACCTGCAGCGCGCCGTCCAGCACGCCACGGCGAACTGGGAGGGCGCTGCCGCCGACGGCTTCACCAAGCGGGCGACCCTGCTGCAGTCCAGCATGACCAACACGGCCGCCCACGCCCAGAACACGTCCGCCGCCATGAAGTACGCCGGTCAGGCGCTGCAGCAGGCCAAGGAGACCATGGCGCAGATCAAGGTGCCCAGCACCTTCGATCGCGGGGTCAAGCTGGTCGGTGACGGCTTCGACCGCTCCGACGCCCAGTTCAAGGCCGACCTGGCGGGCGGCATGGACCGGATCAGCGCGGTCAACAAGAACTACGGCGAACTGTCCGCGACCGAGATCTCCCACCAGTACGCCATCGGCGTCATGGAGCACCTGGCCCCGCAGTACACGCAGGCGGCCGGGTACCTCAAGACGCCGATGAAGAACGATCGCCACGAGCCTCCGACGGAGTACCCGCCCCAGCCGGAGAACCCCGTCCCGCCGAACACCGTTTGCCCGCCGCCCGTGCCGCCGAAGTACCCGAACGGCGTGCCGGACGACCGGTCGGACAAGCCGGGGCAGGTCGACCCGCAGGGGCCGAAGCAGCAGATCCCGCACACGCCGGCGATCCCGACCCCGCTGCCGGGCGACCGGCCGCCCGGCAGCACACCGGGGATTCCGACCGGCCCGGTCAACCCGCCGAGCACCAACATCGACAGCCTGCCGCCGGTCGGGACGCACCCGACCCCCGGCGGCGGCGGTACCGGCACGCTGCCCACGAGCCCCGGTGGTGGCGGCGGTCTCGGCGGCGGCAACCTCGGCGGCGGTGGCGGCATCGGCGGCGGAGGCATGATCCCGGGCGGCCTCGGCGGCGGTGCGCTGCCCGGCCGCGGCGGCACGGCCGGCGGCGCCGGTCGCGGCGGTGCCACGGGCCCCGGCGGCCGGACCGGCGGCGGCGCGGGTGGTGCCGGTACCGGTGGGGGCACCGGCCGGCCGGGGATGCCCGGCATGGGCGGCATGCCCGGTGCGGGCGCGGCCGGAGCCGGCGGCAAGGGTGCCGGCGGCAAGGGCGGCAGCGGTCTGGTCCGTCGCGGCGGCGGTGTGATCGGCGGCGCCAAGGGCGGCACCGGCGGCCGCGCGTTCACCGAGGGCGGCTCCGGCATCGGCAAGGGCCGGGCCGGGCAGGGCGGTGCCCCCGGCGGCGGCTTCCACGGCGGCAACGCCGCGACCGGCAAGAAGAAGGACAAGAACAACGGTCAGCGCCCCGACTACCTGGTCGAGGACGAGGAGACCTGGCGCGGCGGCTCGGCCAACCCGCCGGTCATCGACTGACCTGCAGGCCGACGGCGCGGGCCGGCCCGGACAACCGGGTCGGCCCGCGCCGTTTCCATGTGCGCGGGGGAATTCTGGAATCCCATCGGACGGAAAAGGAAATGCCGCACCGCCGGGCGGCGGAATTCGCCGTCCGGTGGCGCGGAAATGGAGGCCGTGGCGGGAATTGAACCCACGTAAACCGCTTTGCAGGCGGCTCCCTGAACCACTCGGGCACACGGCCGGGGGGTGACGGAGATGCCCGTGCGGGCCCGTCATGAGAGGGGTGGAGCGGTGCGCGCGTCAGGCGCAGCAGGAACAGCGACAGCCGGGACAACGGGCGGCACAGGTGCGGGGCGCTGCGATCGCCGCCGTCTTCCTGTTCATGGCCGACTCCTGTCGTCACTGTCGTGGTGGCGAGCCCTTTTCGGGCCCCGCCGTGCTGGTGAATTCATCTTATGGGGTGCGGGCGGGGGTGCGTCAATATTCGAGTATGAATTCCGCGTGTCGTCCTGTGTTACGTTCGAGGGGAGGCGCGGACCTGCGCCCCGGACGAGGTGCGTCGTACCCGGCAGGACAAGACGGCGCGGTACTGCGGCGGCAGCACAAGAGCTGCCGCCCCTTACTGCGGAGGTGCCGTCGTGGCCTGGCTGGTGTTGATCGTCGCGGGTGTGCTGGAGACCGTCTGGGCGGTGGCGCTGGAGGCGACCAAGGGGTTCTCGCGCCCGCTGCCGACCGTGGTGTTCGCCGTGGCGCTGGCGCTCTCGATGGGCGGCCTCGCCGTCGCGCTGCGGAGCATCCCGCTGGGGACGGGCTACGCCGTCTGGGTGGGCATCGGCGCGGTCGGCACGGCGCTGTACGGAATGACGGTGCTGGGCGACGCGCTGACGGCGGCCCGGGTGTCCTGCCTGCTGCTGATCCTCGGCGGGGTGCTCGGGCTGAAGGTGCTGCACTGAGCCGCGGGGGCCGACGGAGGTCCTAGATCGGAGGGCGGAGACGATCACCTCCTCCGGGTCAGGAGTCACATGGCCGTGAGCGCCTTACGATGGCAGGCATGGCCACCACCTCCTCATCGACCCCGGTCGACCGCGCTGCCCCCGTGCCCGACGCCGACTCCGTCGGCGGCGTGATGAGCGGCCCCTACCGGGCGCTGACCCTGGGGATCGTCTCGGTGGTCCTGCTGCTGGCCTTCGAGGCGACGGCGGTGAACACGGCCATGCCGGTCGCCGCCCGCCAGCTGGACGGCCTGGGGCTGTACGCCTTCGCCTTCTCCGGCTACTTCACCACCACGCTGTTCGCCCTGGTGGTGTCCGGCCAGTGGTGCGACCGCCGCGGGCCGCTGGCGCCGCTGTTCACCGGCATAGCCGTCTTCGGGACGGGCCTGGTGGTGGCGGGCACCGCGGTCGGCATGTGGCCGTTCGTCGCGGGCCGGGCGATCCAGGGTCTGGGCGGCGGCCTGGTCATCGTCGCGCTGTACGTGGTGGTCGGACGGGCCTTCCCGGAGCGGCTGCGGCCCTCGGTGTTCGCGGCGTTCTCGGCGGCCTGGGTGCTGCCCTCGATCGTCGGGCCGCTGGTCGCCGGCGCGGTGACCCAGCACCTCGGCTGGCGCTGGGTGTTCCTGGCGGTGCCGGCGCTGATCGTGCTGCCGCTGCTGGTGATGGGCCCGGCGCTGCGCCGCGCCGAGCGGGCCCAGCCGCCGCTGCGCCCCGCCCCCTTCGACCGGCGCCGGACGTGGTGCGCGGCACTGGCGGCGCTCGGCGCCGGGCTGCTCCAGTACGCGGGCCAGCGCCTGGACGCGGTGGGCCTGGTGCCGGCCGCGGTGGGTGCGGCGCTGCTGCTGCCGGCCGTGGTGCAGCTGCTGCCGCCGGGCACGCTGCGGGCGGCCCGCGGGCTGCCGACGGTGATCCTGCTGCGCGGGGTCGCGGCGGGTGCGTTCTTCGCGGCGGAGGCGTTCGTGCCGCTGATGATGGTGACCCAGCGCCACCTGTCGCCGACCCTGGCCGGCCTGACCCTGACCAGCGGCGGCCTGTCCTGGGCACTCGGTTCCTGGCTGCAGGGGCGGTCGTGGGCGGACCGGCACCGGGAGGCGCTGATCCGGGCGGGCTTCGTGCTGACCGCGGTGGCGATCTCGGGTGCCGCGCTGGTGCTGGTGCCGGCGGTGCCGGCCTGGGCGGCGGCGGTGGCCTGGGCGGTCGGCGGTGTCGGCATGGGCCTGGCGGTGGCGAGCATCAGCGTGCTGATGATGAAGCTGTCGGCGCCGGAGGACACCGGCGCCAACTCGGCGGCGGTCCAGCTGAGCGACGCGCTGGGCAACGTGCTGCTGATCGGTCTGGCCGGCGTGCTGTTCGCGGGCCTGGGCGGCGGTTCGGCGGCCGCCGCCCAGGACGCCTCGGCCCCGGCCGGCGCGTTCGCGGTGATCTTCCTGGTGATGACCGGGGTGGCACTGCTGGGCGCCCTGGTGTCCGGCCGGACGTCGACGGACCGCAAGGCTGTCGCCGCCTAGGAGTTCGTCCTCGAAGGCGCTCGGACCGGTCCAGTGGCGTGTGGGGCCCGGTTTCAGGAGCCGGCGGGGCCGCCGAGGAAGGACTGCCAGCCGCCGGACGGGGACTCGCCGGGGCCGAGCGACTGCAGCTTGCGCAGCACCGCCGGGTCCTGGACCTCCAGCCACTCGACCAGCTGCCGGAAGGACACCAGCCGCACCTCGGGCTTGCCCGCGATCGCCTTGAGGGCCTCCTCGACGGCGTTCATGTAGATGCCGCCGTTCCACTGCTCGAAGTGGTTGCCGATGACCAGCGGGGCCCGGTTGGTGTTGTACGCGCGCTCGAAGCCGGCGAGGTAGGAGTCCCGGGCCTGGTTCTGCCAGGCGCCGTACTGCCCGGAGTCGCCCTTGGTGCTGCTGCCGGACTGGTTGTACATGATGTTGTAGTCCATCGACAGCACCTGGAAGCTGTGCCCGGGGAACGGGACGGACTGCAGCGGGAGGTCCCACAGCGCCCCGCCCTGGAACTTCTGCGGCCACACCTGGAGGCCGCCGGGGCCGCTGCTGTCGTACTTCCAGCCGCGCTTGGCGGCGGTCGGGAGCAGCCCGCGCTGGCCCTCCAGACAGGGGGTGCGGCCGCCGATCAGCTCCTTGCGGTAGTCGAAGGGCAGTGCGGGTAGGTCGGTGAAGCCGGTGTTGGTCCGCCAGTTCATGACGAAGTCCATGGCCTGCTGGATCTCGCTGTCCCAGTCCTCGGGCGACCAGCGGCCGCCGCCGGTGGGGCCGCAGAAGTGGCCGTTGAAGTGGGTGCCGATCTCGTGGCCCTCCAGCCAGGCCTCGCCCACCTGACGGACGGTCTCCCGGATGTGGTCGTCGCTCAGGTAGCCGATGTCGGAGGCGCCGACCGGGTGCTGCGGCGGCCGGTACAGCTCCCGCTTGGACTCGGGGAGGGTGTAGATGCCGCTGAGGAAGAACGTCATCCGGGCGTCGTGGTCCCGGGCGAGCTTGCGGAAGCGGCTGAACAGCCCGTTGTCGAGCTCGCCGGCGCCGTCCCAGGAGAACACCACGAACTGCGGGGGCCGCTGGCCGAGCTCCAGTGGTACGGCCTCCGGCTGGTTCGGTTGCGGTCCCGAGTCGGAGGTCGACCCGTCGCCGATCAGCGACGCGGGCGGCTTGGGGGTGTCCGAGCCTGCTGCTCCCGAGGCCCGGACGGGAGGCGCCGCCTGTTCGCCGCCGTCGGAGCGCTTGCCCGCACAGCCGGCGGCGAGAGCGGCCGCGGTGGCGGCGCCGCCGGCCAGGAGTGTCCTGCGGGAGAGAGCGTCCATGGTCGTCTCCGTTCGGGGAGTGTCTGTTCGCAGCGGGACCGCGTGGGCTGACAGTCCGACAGTCGGATCGACGGTCCGGGGTGGGTTGCGGCCCACAGCATGGCATGTCGGAGCCGCTGCGCCGGGGAACGCGGAACGGACCCGGCGGGGTCGGCCGAAACGCTCGCCCGTTCGGACCATCGCACCGGGTCACCCGGTGGCGGAGCCGGGCTGAGCCGACGTCAGATGGTGGGAAGCCGTCCCCCGCACCGACGCCCGGAGGTCCCGTACGCCATGTGGCAGTCGCTGCTCGACGCGTACCGGGATCGGATCGTCGACACCGGGCGGGAGCCGCTGTTCCTGCTGCTGGTGGGGCTGCTGGCCTCCTTCCTGTTCATCCGCTTCAGCGTCCGGATGATCCGGCGCGGCACCAGCTGGTGGCCCGGCAACGTCACCCCCGGCGGCCTGCACATCCACCACGTGGTGTTCGGCCAGGCGCTGCTGCTGATCTGCGGGGTGGGCGCGTTCACCGTCCGCGGCGACGGCGGGCACCTGTGGAACGTGCTCGCCGTCGGCTTCGGGATCGGCGCCGGCCTGGTCCTCGACGAGTTCGCCCTCGTGCTCCACCTGCAGGACGTCTACTGGAGCGAGGAGGGCCGCAAGTCCGTCGACGCGGTGATCCTGGCGGTGGTGGTCATCGCCCTGCTGCTGCTCGGCGAGCTGCCGCTCGGCGGCTTCAGCTCCCACCTGACGCCCGGACAGCTGATCGGCGCCGGGGTGCTGCTGATCCTGGTCGCGATCACCCTGTTCAAGGGCAAGATCTGGACCGGCCTGCTCGCGGTGATGCTGCCGCCGCTGGCGATGGTCGGCGCGGTCCGGCTGGCCCGCCCGCAGAGCCCGTGGGCGCGCTGGCGCTACCGCACCCGCCCCAAGCGGATGGCCCGCGCCGAGCGCCGCGAGAACCGCATCCACCGGCGGATCGTCGACGTCAGGACCTCCTTCTACAACGTGCTGGCCGGCGCCCCCGACGCCGCCGCCGTGGAACCGGCCACCGCCGAACCCACCGCCGGACCCGCGGCCGGACCCGCACCCGCCGACACGCCTTCCGCCGCCCCGCCCACCCCCCGCCCCGCGCCCGAGGCGGCCCCGGCCGCCGCGCAGCCCCGCCGCCCGGCACCGGCGAAGCCCGCCGCCTCCGCCCCCGCCCCCGAACTCCGCCCGGAGCCGCCGGTGCCCGCCTGGCGCCGTCGCTTCGCCACCGGCGCCGAGTGGTACGTCCGGGTGGTCGCCCTGCTCAACCTGGTCGCCGGGATGATCGAGCCGTTCCGCCAACAGGTCCAACGGGCCAACCGGGGCGACTTCTTCACTCCCGTCCTGGTCGCCTCCGGCTTCACCGGCGCGCTCTTCGCCGGACTGCTCGCCGTCATGCTGCGCCGCCGCAAGCGGGCCGCCTGGATCGTCACCACCGTCCTGGTCGCGCTGTACACCGCGCTCTTCGCCCTCGCGCTCGCCTACCCCGACTACCGCGAACACCCCTTCAACTGGATCTCCGCCCTGATCACCGTCGCCCTGCTCGCGGCCCTGCTGATCGGCCGGCCCGTCTTCACCGCCCGCGGCACCCGAGGCAACGTGCTGCTGGCCGCCGTCGTCCTGGTGGCCGGCGGCGCCCTGCTCACCGTGCTCGGCGCCGCCGTCGTCCGCGCCACCTACCCCGGCACCCCGCCCGACTGGGGCGACGCCTCGCTGTACGTGCTGCTGCGCCTGCTCACCCTCTCCGGGGTCGTCCAGGTCGCCGACGTCGACGTGCCCGGCTGGGTGGACCTGGGGATCAACCTGCTCGGCGCGGCCCTGCTGCTGGTCGCGCTGCGGGTGCTGTTCCGCTCCCCGCGCGGGCGCGTCGAGCAGCAGCCCGACGACGAGCGGCGGCTGCGCGAACTGCTGGCCCGGCACGGCGCCCGCGACTCGCTCGGTTACTTCGCGCTCCGCCGCGACAAGGCGGTCTGCTGGTCGCCGTCCGGCAAGGCCGCCGTGCTGCACCGTGTCGTCAACGGCGTCGCCCTCGCCTCCGGCGACCCGATCGGCGACCCCGAGGCCTGGCCGCAGGCGATCGAGGTGTGGCACCGCCAGCTGCGCGAACAGGGCTGGATCCCGGCCGTCACCGGCGCCGGGGAGGCCGCCGCCACCACCTACACCCGGGTGGCCGGGCTGCGCGCCCTGGAGTTCGGCGACGAGGCCGTGGTCGAGACGGCGGGCTTCACCCTGGAGGGCCGCACCATGCGCCCGCTGCGGCAGGCGCACAGCCGGGTCCGGAAGGCCGGCTACCGGGCGGTCGCCCGCTACCACCGGGACGTGCCCCCCGAGCAGATGGCCGACCTCGTCCGGCTCGCCGACGCCTGGCGGCACGGCCGCACCGAACGCGGCTTCTCGATGGCGCTCGGCCGGCTCGGCGACCCGGCCGACGGCGACTGCCTGATGATCGAGTGCCGGGACGAGAACGACCGCACCTGCGCCCTGCTCAGCTTCGTGCCCTGGGGCGAGCACGGGCTCTCCCTCGACCTGATGCGCCGTGACCGGGAGTCCGACAACGGCCTGGTCGAGTTCATGGTCACCGAGCTGCTGCTGCGCGGCGCCGCCGGCGAACTGCCGGTCGTCCGGGTGTCGCTGAACTTCGCGATGTTCCGGGCCGTCTTCGAGGAGGGCGCCCGGCTCGGTGCCGGGCCGGTGCTCCGGCTGTGGCGGGCGGTGCTGCGGTTCTTCTCCCGCTGGTGGCAGCTGGAGTCCCTCTACCGGGCCAACGCCAAGTACCGGCCCGAGTGGCATCCCCGCTACATGCTCTACGAGAAGTCCACCGAGCTCTTCGCGATCGGCTTCGCCAACGCGCTCGCCGAGGGCTTCCTCACCCGTCCCCGGCTGCCCGCCGTCCGCCGCCGCCGACCGGAGGCTCACCTGGACGGGGCAGCGGCGGATGCCCCGGGCGGCTGACAGCCCTTCACTTGAGACGGACCGCGGACCGCGGACCCGACCGGACGGGAGCACGGGTGGGCGGACAGCACAGGAGCCCCTGGTCGGGCACGCTGGCGGCCGCCGCCGCGCTGGTGCTCGGCGCCTGGATGCTGCACGGCGGCCGCGTCCTGCCGCCGATGCCCACCGCCGAACAGGGCGTCGACGCGCTCGGCGCGCCCATCGTCGTCGCCCCGCCGATGCCCAGGTCCGCGCCCACCCGCATCCGCATCCGCGCCGCGGGAGTGGACGCCCCCGTCACCGGCCTTGCCCTCGACGCCGACGGCAGCCTGGAGCCGCCGCCCGAGGACGACGACAACCTGGCCGGCTGGTACGCCGCGGGCACCGCGCCGGGCGAGAGCGGCACCGCCGTCCTGGCCGGTCACGTCGACACCGGCAGCGGCCCCGCGGTCTTCTACCGGCTCGGCACGCTCCACCGCGGCGACCAGGTGGAGGTCGTCCGCGCCGACCGCAGCACCGCCTGGTTCGCCGTCGACGGCGTCGAGGTCTACCCCAAGAAGGACTTCCCCGACCGCAAGGTCTACGCCGCCGCCCCCAACGCCCAGCTGCGGCTGATCACCTGCGGCGGCGGCTTCACCCACCGGGACGGCTACGACGGCAACGTCGTCGTCTACGCCCACCTCGTCCGCGCCGCCTGACCCGACCGCGGCCGACAGGAGCCCGATGGACCGCAGCCCCGCCTCGTGGAGCCCGCTCGACCGGACCCGCCACCTGCAGACCGCCCAGGGCCGCCGACCGCGCTGCAGCGGATGCTCGACTGGACGGGCAAGGTGCTGGAGCCGGTGTACGGCTTCCGGTCGCTGCTGGCCTTCAAGGCGAAGTTCCGGCCCGAGTACCGGCCCATGTACATGGTCTACCCGGACCCGGCGGCGCTGCCCGCCATCACCAGGGCGATCGGCAAGGCGTGCCTGCCGCACATGACGCCCGGGCAGGGGGTGCGACTGATGCGCAGGCTCTCGGGCTGAACCCGTCGGCTCAGCCGAGCAGTTCGGCGAGCGCCCGGTCGGCGTCCAGCAGCAGGGTCTCCCGCTCCTCGGGGACGGCCAGGTAGCTCTCGAACAGGAAGCGCCGCAGGTCGGCCGCCTCGAACCGGACCAGCGCGACGCCCTCGGCGGAACGCAGCTCCACCATGGTCCGCCCGCCCGCCGTGGGGCGGACGTGCACGTCGCCGACGCCGTTCGGCGCGTCCAGGCCGGCGGCGAGCAGCCACCGGGCGAAGACCCACTCGACCTCCGCCGGGGCCTCGGGGAGCGCCTCGCCGTCCAGCGAGAACTCGGCGGGGAAGAACATCCGGACGGCCAGCGGGTCGTCCGACCGGTAGTGCAGGGTGACCCGCAGCGCGGCGGTGCGGTGCGTGGTGACGAAGAGGCGGGCCTGGACGACCTGCTCGACGAGGACGGGCGCAGCAGACATGTCGGTTCCTCCCGATGTCGTCCTGCCCCGAAGTTCGCGGGCGGAACGTGTGACGTGTGTGGGTTCTGTGACGGCCGGGGCCCGACCGTTCCACCCGTGGGGGAGTGCCGCCCGGGCTCGCCCTTACCGGCCCCGCGCTGTGATCCCCCTCACGCCCGGGCGGTCCGTGCGACGGTCGAGCCTGGGTGGGCCACGCGGCGCGGGCCGGTAGGCTGGGCTGGTTGTCCGACCGCCGCCCGACTGCCGGCCGGGGCCGAGAAAAACGCCCCTGACCTGCGACGATCCCCTCCGGAGCCCGTGAGTACCGCCGCCGCTTCCCCGATGTCGCCGCTGTTCTCCGACGTTGCCTCGCCGCACGCGCCCGTCCGCCCGACCGGCACGTCGAACGCCTCGCACCACCTGTCCCCGGCCTTCCCGGGCCGCGCCCCCTGGGGCACGGCCGGCAAGCTGCGGGCGTGGCAGCAGGGCGCGCTGGACAAGTACATCGAGAAGCAGCCCCGGGACTTCCTGGCGGTCGCCACCCCGGGCGCGGGCAAGACGACCTTCGCCCTCACCCTGGCCTCGTACCTGCTGCACAACCACCTGGTGCAGCAGGTGACGGTCGTCGCCCCGACCGAGCACCTGAAGAAGCAGTGGGCGGAGGCCGCGGCCCGGATAGGCATCCGGCTGGACCCGGCCTACTCCTCGGGCCCGCTCTCCAAGGACTACCACGGCATCGTCGTCACCTACGCGGGCGTCGGGGTCAACCCGATGCTGCACCGGAACCGGACCGAGGCCCGCAAGACCCTCGTCATCATGGACGAGATCCACCACGCCGGTGACTCGAAGTCCTGGGGCGAGGCCTGCTTCGAGGCCTTCGAACCGGCCACCCGGCGGCTGGCGCTGACCGGTACGCCCTTCCGCTCGGACACCAACCCGATCCCGTTCGTGGCGTACGAGCCGGACTCCGAGGGCCTGCGGAAGTCCGTCGCGGACTACACCTACGGCTACGGGCACGCGCTCGCCGACCACGTCGTCCGCCCGGTGATCTTCCTCTCGTACAGCGGCAACATGCGCTGGCGCACCAAGGCCGGCGACGAGCTGGAGGCCCGGCTCGGCGAGCCGATGACCAAGGACCTGATCGCCCAGGCCTGGCGCACCGCGCTCTCCCCGCAGGGCGAGTGGATCCCGAGCGTGCTGCAGGCCGCCGACCGGCGGCTGAGCGAGGTCCGCAAGGCGATCCCGGACGCCGGCGGCCTGGTGATCGCCACCGACCAGAACGTGGCCCGCGCCTACGCCAAGATGCTGCGCGAGATCAGCGGCGAGAAGGTCACCCTCGTCCTCTCCGACGAGGCCGAGGCCTCCAAGCGGATCTCCGACTACTCGGCCGGCACCTCGCGCTGGATGGTCGCGGTGCGCATGGTGTCCGAGGGCGTCGACGTGCCCCGGCTGTGCGTCGGCGTGTACGCCACCTCGATCTCCACCCCGCTGTTCTTCGCCCAGGCGGTCGGTCGCTTCGTGCGTGCCCGCAAGCGCGGCGAGACGGCCTCGGTCTTCCTGCCGACCATTCCGATGCTGCTGGGCTTCGCCAACGAGATGGAGCTGCAGCGCGACCACGTCCTCGACCGGCCGAAGAAGGAGGGCGACGGCCTCTTCGACGAGGAGGACCGGCTGCTCGCCGAGGCGGAGAAGGCCAACGACGGGCCGGACACCGGCGGCGAGGAGTTCTCCTACGAGGCGCTGGGCAGCGACGCGGTCTTCGACCGGGTGCTGTACAACGCCATGGAGTTCGGCATGCAGGCGCACCCGGGCAGCGAGGAGGAGGAGGACTACCTCGGCATTCCGGGCCTGCTGGAGCCGGACCAGGTGCAGATGCTGCTGCAGAAGCGCCAGCACCGGCAGATCCAGCGCTCCAAGGCCAAGCCGGCCGAGGAGGCGGACCTGATCGAGCTGCCCGCCGAGCAGCGGCCGGTGGTGACCCACCAGGAGCTGCGCGAGCTGCGCAAGGAGCTCAACGCGCTGGTCGCCGCCTGGCACCACCGCACCAACCAGCCGCACGGCACCATCCACAACGAGCTGCGCCGCCAGTGCGGCGGGCCGCTGACCGCGCAGGCGACGGCCAATCAGCTGAAGGCGCGGATCGCCCGCATCCGGGAGTGGGCCACGTCCTGACATCCGTTCGGGGCCGGAGTGCCCCGGACGGAGTCTCTCCTCTTGGCAAAGAAACTGTGGAGACACGCGGTCATATGATCCGTTAATCTTCCGCGTGCCCGGTGTCGGGGCGCCCCCGTGCGGTGGAGCTCCGGTGCCTGTCCCACATGCCGAGACATCGCCGTCCCGTACGGCGGGCCGGCCATTGCATCGAACGAGGAGCCCCAGTGGCGTACACCGCCAACAACCCCGAGCTGTCCGACAAGTCCAAGGTCGTCGCAGGCCTCCTGCAGATCTTCCTCGGCGGCTTCGGCATCGGCCGTTTCTACACCGGCCACACCGGCATGGGTGTCGCCCAGCTGCTCACCTGCGGCGGTCTCGGCTTCTGGGCCCTGATCGACGGCATCATCTTCCTGGTCAGCGACACCCGCACCGACGCCCAGGGCCGCAAGCTGCGTTCCTGACCGTGCGTCCGGACCGGCCGAACCGGCACCCCCGCCCCGGGAGCAGCACCCGGGGCGGGGGTGCCGGCCGTCTCCCGGCCGCCCTGCGCCACCCGGCGGCCGCACCGCTGGCCCTGCTCGCCGCGGGCCTCGCCGGCGCCGGGTACCTGTACGGCCGCGACCCGCACCTGCCCGGGCAACTGCTCCCGTTCTGCCCCTGGCGCCGCCTGACCGGCCTTCAGTGCCCCGGCTGCGGCGGCACGAGGATGGCGTACGACCTGCTGCACGGCGACCTGCTCGCGGCCTGGCACGACAACGCCGCCCTGCTGCTCGCCCTCCCCTTCGTGGCCACCTGGTACCTGGTGCGCCTGCGGCACGGACTGGCCGGCCGGCACTGGAGGCTCCGCCTCGCGCCCCGGACCGTCGCCGCCCTGCTGGCCGCCGCCGCGCTCTGGACGGTCGGCCGCAACCTGCTCTGAGCCCGCCGGACCTTCGATTCCCCGGTGGCGGCCCGCGCCGGCCCCGTCCGGCGGCGCACGCTGTCCGGAGTCCGGTCAGATATCGAACAAACGAGCTACGAGGGCCGGAATTATGGGCACCTTGTCCGCTTTTGCGTCACGACTTTCCGTCGATGTTGACCGAATTTTGGACAACTACTTCCGCAGGCTGCCGAGAGTTCACTACCTTTCCCCCACGCTCGCTCGAACGACCACCCAGATCCGAGACGGGCACCCGCGGAGTTGTGCCCTCGTCGATGGCGCCGAGTTCCCCTCTCCAGCGCGGACACCCACCTGCGCGTGACACCTCCGTCCCGGCCCGAGCCCCAGCGCCGGACCGGTGACCGCCGCGGAAAGGACTTGCGCGTCGTGACTGCAGAAACCTCCCAAACCCTGGACCGCGGTGTCCGGGTCCTCAAGCTCCTCGCCGACTCCGAGCGCGGGCTCACCGTGACCGAGCTCGCCGCCCGGCTCGCCGTCAACCGCACCGTGGTCTACCGCCTGCTGGCCACCCTCGAACAGCACGGACTCGTCCGCCGCGACATCGGCGGCCGGGCCCGGGTCGGCCTCGGCGTGCTGCGCCTCGCCCACCGCGTCCACCCGCTGCTCCGCGAGGCCGCGCTGCCCGCCCTGCGCAGCCTCGCCGAGGACCTCGGCGCCACCGCCCACCTCACCCTGGTCGACGGGAACGAGGCGCTCGCCGTGGCCGTCGTCGAACCCAGCTGGACCGACTTCCACGTCGCCTACCGCACCGGCCTGCGCCACCCGCTCGACGAGAGCGCGGCCGGCCGCGCCATCCTCGAGGCCCGCGGCTTCCCCAACCAGCGCCGCCCCGAACAGGGCTTCGTGATCACCCGCGCGGAGGAGCAGTCCGGCGCCAGCGGTGCCGCGGCCGCCCTGGTCGGCCTGAGCGGCATCGAGGGCAGCGTCGGCGTCGTGATGCTCAACGGCCTGGTGCCCGAGCGGGTCGGCCCCCGCGTCGTCGAGGCCGCCACCGAGGTCGCCGACGCGCTGCGCTGATCCCGTCCGCGGGGTCGGGGCGGGGCCGCGGGTGTGGTTCGATGCGGGATGTGTCTCCTGCGAAGCTGCCCCCGGTCCTGACCGCCCCCAAGACCCGCGCCCTGGCGCTGTGCACCGGCGTGGTGCTCGCGCTCTTCGCGGTCACGGCGTTCGTGCCGCTGCCGTTCACGCTCACCCAGCCGGGCGTCACCGCGGACACCCTCGGCAGCTACAAGGGCGTCCCGGTCATCACCGTCACCGGCAAGCCGGTGCGGACCACCAGCGGGCAGCTCCTCGCCACCACCATCTCCGCGACCAACGCCGGGGAGAAGATCAGCTTCCGCACCGCCCTGCAGGCCTGGGCGCGCGAGGACGAGGCGGTGCTGCCCAGCGAGGCCGTCTACCCCGAGCGCGACCCGGACAAGGCCGAGCAGGAGACCGCCCAGCAGATGACCGAGTCCCAGGACAGCGCCACCGCCGCCGCGCTCTCCTACCTCAACCTGTCGCCCTCCCAGGTGGGCGTGGAGATCGACCTCGGTGACATCGGCGGCCCCAGCGCCGGCCAGATGCTCAGCCTCGGCATCATCGACAAGATCGCCGGCAACGGCCACGGCGGCGACCTCACCGGCGGCCGGATCGTGGCCGGCACCGGCACCATCGACGACCAGGGCATCATCGGCGCGGTCGGCGGCGTCTCGCTCAAGACCCGGGCCGCCGCCCGGGACGGCGCCACCGTCTTCCTGGTCCCCGCCTCCGAGTGCTCGGACGCGAAGGTCGACACCCCCGCGGGGCTGCAACTCGTCCCGGTCACCACCCTCGCCTCCGCCGTCGCCGCCCTCAACGCCATCGACAGCGGCGGCTCCGTGCCCAGCTGCTGACACCGCATCGGTCCGGCCGGGCCCGGCCTACTCCCGGGCGGCCTGCTCGACCAGTGGCAGGATGCGGTACGGCACCGGGTTCTCCAGGGCGATCGCCGTCGACGCCCGGACGATCCCGTCGAAGCCGACCACCCGGTCGATCACCCGCTGCAGGTCCGCATTGGACCGGGCGACGATCCGCACCAGCATGTCGCCCTGCCCGGTGATGGTGTGCAGCTCCAGCACCTCCGGCACGGCCGCCAGGTGCGCCCGCACGTCGCTGCCCTGCCCCTGCGAGATCTCCAGCGTCGCGAACGCCGTCACCGGGTAGCCGAGCGCGGCCGGGTCGACCTGCGGGCCGAAGCCGCCGATCACCCCGCGCGCCTGCAGCCGGTCCAGCCGGGCCTGCACCGTGCCGCGCGCCACCTGCAGCCGGCGCGAGCACTCCAGCACGCCGATCCGAGGCTCCTCGCTCAGCAGCCGGATGAGCTTCCCGTCGAGGGCGTCGATGGCGTCGTTGGGGGAGTGCACGGCCGCTCCGTCCGATAGGCGGGCCCGACGGGTGGTCGACCCGGTGGGCAATCTGTCCAGTGGGTGCGGCCATTGTCCGGTCGCCCGGGACACCTTGCCCAGGAGGAAACGGAACAGTTGCGCGACGGTGTGAGCCGCGCCACCCTCCTGCACACCCCGCGGGCGGCCCGGCACCCACCCGCACCGCCCCCGGGGACGACCCGGGAGGCCCGCCATGTCCGAGCACGCCCCGCACCGCACCGAGCACATCGCGAACACCCGGTACCGCGAGCCCCGCACGCCCCACGCCCGCCCGGACCCGCTCGCCGCCCTGCTCCCCGCAGACGGCCGGGCCGCCCGCGGCAGCGGCCCGCTCGCCACCACCGACGCCCTGGTCCTCGCCGTCCGCGACGCCCGCCGCACCGCCCACGGGTACCGCACCGCGCTCGGCATGCACTGCACCGCCTACGCCGGCCCGGAGACCGGCAACCCGCACCTGCACTCCTACGTCCTGGAGTCCGGCGGCACCCGCTACGTCCTCAGCTCGGCCGCACGGCCCGGCGGCAGCCTCGCCCGGCACCTCGCCGACCACGGCGAGGGCGTCCTCGAGGTGGGCCTGCGGGTGGCCGACGCCTACTACGCCTACGACTACGCCGTCGACCGCGGCGCACTGCCCGTCACCGAGCCCTACGAACTGAGCGACCGCCACGGCACCGTCGTCATCGCCGTCATCGGCACCGCAGGGCCGGTACGGCACACCCTGGTCGACCGCAGCCGCTACACCGGCCCCTACCTCCCCGGCTACGTCGGCCCGGGCACGGTCGGGTGGTGATCACCCTTGGGACCGGAGCTCAGCGGACGACGGTCTGGACGTCCGGAGGGTGGCCGTTCCAGGTGACGAAGACCGAGTTGGCGCTGTTGTCCTTGGAGAAGTCGATCCGCATCCAGTGGTCGCCGTTCCACACCTGCATCTGCCAGCCCGGGTCAGGGGTCGCCGAGACCAGTTCCGCCCGGTCCGGGTGGATGTCCAGCGCCACCCGGCCGCCCGGCACCAGGTAGCTCCGCACCGACGACGGCGAAGCCGACTTCTTCGGCGAAGCCGTCCGGACCGGGCTCGGCAGGGTCGGGCTCGCCGACGGCGAACCCGCCGACGGGGAGTCGGCCGAAGGCGTCGGCTCGGGCGCCGTCACGGTCGTCTCCACCACCGGCGACGGCGGATTCGACATCCCGGCGACGGCCGCCGACGGCAGCGGCACCGCCTGCGGCCGCTCGAAGCCCGCCTCGGAAAGCACCGTGTGCACGCCCCACCAGGACAGCGCCACCGCCGCTCCGGTGGCCACCGCCCAGGCGCCGATCTGTACCAGTCCGCTCCGCATCGTCCGCACATCCTGCCGCATCCCGGGCGCCCGCAGCGCCCCGGGCCCGGCAATCCCGTGAAAGGTTGCGGCAAAGCTGTGAAACCTCTCCGCCACACCCCGGCCAAACAACGCATAACGCCCGAGGTACAGACCAATGGGCGGTCCATGCCGTACCGTGCAGGGCCATGGCAACAGTGCTCGTGGTCGAGGACGACCCGTTCGTACGCTCCGCGTTGATCCGACACCTCGCCGAGACCGGACACGCGGTGCGCAGCGTCGGCACCGCGCTGGAAGCACTCCGCGAGGTCGCCCAGGTCGGCTGCGACCTGGTGATCCTCGACCTCGGCCTGCCCGACCTCGACGGCAGCGAGGCCCTCAAGATGATCCGCGGACTCACCAACGTGCCCGTCATCATCTCCACCGCCCGCGACGACGAGGCGGAGATCGTCCGCCTGCTCAACGCCGGCGCCGACGACTACCTCGTCAAGCCGTTCTCCCCCGAGCACCTGACGGCCCGGATGGCGGCCGTGCTGCGCCGCCTCGGCGGCGGCAGCGCCCCCGCCCCGCAGGTGCTGCGCGTCGGCGGCCTCGCCATCGACGTGCAGCGCCGCGAGGCCGCACTCGACGGCCGACCGCTCGACCTGACCCGCCGTGAGTTCGACCTGCTCGCCTTCCTCGCCGCCCGGCCCGGCGTGGTCGTGCCGCGCAAGGAGATACTCGCCGAGGTCTGGCGCCAGACGTACGGCGGCGACCAGACCATCGACGTCCACCTGTCCTGGCTGCGCCGCAAGCTCGGCGAGACCGCGTCCCGCCCCCGCTACCTGCACACCGTCCGCGGTGTCGGGGTCCGGCTGGAGGCGCCGACCGGGGCGGTCGCCGATCCGGTGGGCCGCCGGACATGAGGCCTTCCGGCACCGGGCCGACCGGCTCGGAGGCCCCGGCGGTACCGACCGCCGCGGACGCACCCTCCGGCCGCCGGCCCCGCTTCACCCGCTCGCTGCGCTGGGCCCTCGTCAAGGCCGCGGTCGCGGGCACCACGATGGTCGCGCTGGCGTTCCTGATCCCGCTCGGGCTGATGGTGCAGCAGACCGCCAGCGACCGCGCCTTCACCGCCGCCGAGCGGCAGGCCGCCGCGCTCGGCCCGGCCCTCGCCATCACCACCGACCAGGACCCGATCGCCCGCGCCGTCGCCTCCACCGACGCCGGCGCGCACGACCGCGTCGCCGTCCACCTGCCCTCCGGCGGAGTGGTCGGCGAGGGCCGGGCCGCCGACGCCGACGTCGCCACCGCGGGAGGCGACGGCAGCACCCACAGCGTCCGCTCCTTCACCGTCCGGGTGGCCGGCGGATTCGCCCTGCTCCAGCCGGTCGCCGTCGAGAACGGCCGGATCGCCGTCGTCGAGGTGTACGTCGCCGAGGCCGACCTCAGCCGCGGCGTCGGCACCGCCTGGCTGGTGCTCTCCCTGGTCGCCCTCGCCCTGGTGACGATCGCCGTCCTGGTCGCCGACCGGCTCGGGGCCCGGATCGTCCGCCCCGCCCGCCGACTGGCCGGCGCGGCCCGCTCGCTCGGCTCCGGCAACCTCGCCGTCCGGGTGGCCGTCGACGGGGAACGCGCGAAGGGCGCCCCCGAGGAACTCCGCGAGGCCGGCCACGCCTTCAACGCCATGGCCGACCGGGTCGTCCACCTGCTCGCCGCCGAACGCGAACTCGCCGCAGACCTCTCCCACCGGCTGCGCACCCCGCTCACCGTGCTGCGGCTCAATGCGGCCTCCCTCGGTGAGGGCGACGCCGCCGACGCCACCAGGCACGCCGTCGCCCAGCTGGAGCGCGAGGTGGACCAGATCATCCGCTCGGCCCGGCGCGGCCGGGAGGAGACGCCCGCCGTCCAGCTCGGCTGCGACGCCGCCGAGGTGATCCGCGAGCGGGTCGGCTTCTGGTCGGCGCTCGCCGAGGACGAGGGCCGGCCCTGGCAGCTCGCCGGAGCCGATGCGCCCGTCCAGGTGCCGGTGCAGCGCGGCGACCTCGCGGCCGCCATCGACGCCCTGCTCGGCAACGTCTTCCGGCACACCGCCATGGGCACCGCCTTCTCGGTCGACGTGCTGGCCACCGACAGCTCCGTCATCGTCCTGGTCGGCGACGCCGGCCCCGGCTTCACCGACCCGGAGGCCGCCATCGAACGCGGTGCCGGCCACGGCGGCGAGGGCTCCACCGGCCTCGGCCTGGACATCGTCCGCAAGCTCACCGAGGCCACCGGCGGCGACCTCGCGCTCGGCCGCTCCGCCGGGCTCGGCGGCGCCGAGATCCGGCTGCGGCTGCAGACCCGCCCGGCGGGGGACACCCAGCGGGCCGGGCGCCGCCGCCGCGTCCGGCAGGCCCGGCGGCGCGCCGCAGGCGTCCAGTAGGTCCGCCGAGGACGGGCCCGAGGGCGGCCCGCGGCAGGTGCCTTAAGAGCTCCCTAAGAGAGGCTCACCCCTTCCTGAGCAGCGGATTCACCGCCGTTACGGACCGGTAGCGTCTGCGGCGCCCGGGTCGTCAGGGACCCGGCCCGACCCCTCTCAGCGGAGGTACGCCGACCATGCCGAGCCAGCCCACCCGTCGCCAGGGACGCCGCCGTCGCAGCCGCAAGGGCGCGATCATCGGGTCCTCGGCGGTCGCCACCGTGATCCTCGCGGGCGGCGTGGTCGCCCTCGCCACGTCCGCGAGCGCCTCCTCGCTCGGTGCCGCCTACAGCCGCACCAGCACCTGGGACAGCGGCTACACCGGCCAGTACGTGGTCACCAACCCGGCCTCCGCCGCGATCGACGACTGGACGCTCAGCTTCGACCTCCCGGCCGGCGCCAGGATCTCCTCGCTGTGGAACGCCACCTTCAGCGCCTCCGGCCAGCACGTCACCGTGAAGCCCGAGTCCTGGAACAAGCGGATCGAACCCGGCAAGACCGTCAACGTCGGCTTCGTCGTCCAGGGCTCCGGCGGCGCCCAGGCCGAACCCGCGCACTGCCTGATCAACAACGTCTCCTGCACCAGCGGCACCGGCCCCACGCCGATCCCGTCCGGCCGGCCCACCACCGCCACCCCGAAGCCGTCCACCAGCCCCACCGGCTCCACCAAGCCGACCGCCACCCCGACCCCCACCGCGACGAAGACCACCGCCTCGCCCACGCCGACCTCCACCGGCACCCCGGGCGGCGGCCGCTTCGCCCCCTACGTCGACACCTCGCTCTACCCGGCCTTCGACCTGGTCGGCACCGCCAAGGCCACCGGCGTCAAGCACTACACCCTGGCCTTCATCGTCTCCGGCGGCGGCTGCACCCCCAAGTGGGGCGGCGTCAGCGACCTCAACAGCGACGCCGTCGCCGCCCAGATCGGCGCGCTGCGCGCGGCCGGCGGCGACGTCCGGGTCTCCTTCGGCGGCGCCAACGGCAGCGAACTCGCCACCGCCTGCTCCTCCGCCGGCGACCTCGCCGCCGCCTACCAGAAGGCCGTCGACGCGTACGGCCTCACCAAGGTCGACTTCGACGTCGAGGGCGGCGCCCTCGCCAACACCGCCGCCAACACCCGCCGCGCCCAGGCCGTCGCCCAGCTCCAGCGCACCGCCGCCGGCAAGGGCAAGGCCCTGGACGTCTCCTTCACCCTGCCCGCGCTGCCCAGCGGCCTCACCCAGGACGGCATCGGCCTGGTGAAGAACGCCAAGGACAACGGCGTGCAGATCGGCGCGGTCAACATCATGGCGATGGACTACGGCGACGGCGCCGCCCCCAACCCGCAGGGCCGCATGGGCAAGTACGCCATCGACGCCGCCACCGCCACCCAGGCCCAGGTCAAGGGCGTCCTCGGCCTCTCCGACGCCGCCGCCTGGGGCAAGGTCGCCGTCACCCCGATGATCGGCGTCAACGACGTCGCCAGCGAGGTCTTCACCGTGGCCGACGCCACCCAGGTCGCCGAGTTCGCCAAGACCAAGCACCTCGCCTGGCTGGCCATGTGGTCCGGCACCCGCGACAAGGCCTGCCCCGGCGGCGCCAAGCAGTACGCCGACGCCACCTGCAGCAGCATCGACCAGCAGCCGCTCGCCTTCACCCGCGCCTTCGGGGCGTACACCGGCTGACGGCCTCCGCGCACCCCGGGCGGGACCCGACCGCCCGCCCGGGGCGCCGGAACACGGCGGCACCCTCCGGAACACGGGGCCGGAGGGTGCCGCCCTTTTCGCGTCCCGCGGCGACTCCTCCGCCGCGTCCGCCGTCGTGCCTCAAGGAGCCGCGGACGCGTCGGGTAGTGTCGCTAGCCGGTTCACCGGCGGACGGAGCGGAATGTGACAGCGGTGCGAGAGGCCGACCGGGCCCCCGGCCGGCAGCCCGAGCGGCAGTCCGGACCTGCACCCGAACACCGGACGACGGTCCTCGGCGCGCCCCTGCGGGCCCTCCGGGAGGCACCGCGCGGCCCGCTCACCGCGGCCGCCGCACTGGCCGTCCTCTCCCTGCTGACCTACGCCACCGTCCGGCACTTCGTCGGCACCTCGATGGTCGACATGATCGTCTACCGGGCGGAGGGCGCCGCCGTCGCCCAGGGGCACGACCTCTACGCCCTGCGCGTCACCGAGTGGAACCTGCCCGCCACCTACCCGCCGTTCGCCGCGATGCTCTTCGTGCCGACCACCTGGTTCGGCATCGGCGTCCTCCGGGTGGCCGTCACCGCGGGCAACATCGTCCTGCTGGGCGTCCTCGCCCACCTCTCCTTCAAGCTCGCGGGCTGGCCCCGCCGCGAACTGAGGCCCGTCGGCGTGGTGCTCGCCACCGGCCTCGGCGTCTGGCTCGAACCCGTCTTCACCACCCTGCGCTACGGTCAGATCAACCTCGTCCTGGCCTGCCTGATCCTCTGGGACCTCGGTCGCGCCGACCACCCCGCCCGCACCGGCACGGGACCGCTCCGGCGCCTCCCCAAGGGCGTCGCCATCGGCATCGCCGCCGGCATCAAGCTCACCCCCGGCCTCTTCGCCGTCTACCTGCTCGTCACCGGACGCATCCGCGCCGCCCTCACCGCAGGCCTCACCTTCCTCGGCACCGTCGCCCTCGGCGCCGTCCTGCTCCCCGACGCCACCCTGGGCTTCTGGACGAAGTACCTCTACGACTCCTCCCGGGTCGGCAAGACCGAGATCGTCGACAACCAGTCCGTCCGCGGCGCCGTCGCCCGACTCCTGCACACCGCCGACCCCGGCACCCTGGCCACCCTCGCCGGAGCCGCCGCCGCCGTCGCCGGACTCGCCACCGCCGCCTGGGCCCACCGCAGCGCCCGCTGGCTGCCCCGCGGCGAGGCCTGGGGCATCTGCTGCGCCGCCGTCACCGCCGTCCTGATCTCGCCGATCAGCTGGACCCACCACTGGGTGTGGTGCATGCCCGTCCTGGTGCTCCTCGCCGCCGAGGCCGCACACGAGCGGACCCGGCCCGCCGCCGTCCGGCGACTGCGCTGGCGGGTGATCCTCGGCGCGACCCTGATCGCCTTCCTGTCCTTCGGCATGTGGGTCGTCCCCCACAAGGGCGACCTCGACCTGCACCTCTCGCCGCTCCACCAACTGCCCGCCGCGGTCTACCCGCTCGTCGGGCTGTGCTTCCTGGCCGTCGCGGCCGGCCGCGTCACGGCCCGCCGCCGCGCCGCCGGCGAACCGCTCCTCCGCTTCCCGCAGCAGCGCCCCGCCCCCTCGACGGAACCCAGCCGCACCGGCGTCTAGGGGCCGTACGGAGCGTGGGCCGCGTTCACCCGGACGTGGAGCGCGGCGGGCGGGTGGCCGTTCACCCGGGCGTGGGGCCGCCCGCGCCCGCCGTTCACGCCAGCAATTCGGCCAGGCAGTGGTCCAGGTCGAGCGCCGCCAGCTCCCCGCCCGGCGGCACCAGCCGGTGCGCCCGCTCCAGCCACCCCGCGACCGCCGCCAGCGGGGCCTCCAGCAGCGCGTCCCCCGCCGGCGAACTCAGCGCCAGGCACAGCACCCCGCGCCGCCCCGACCGCTTCGGCCAGAGCCGCACGTCGCCCTGCCCGCACGGCCGGAACGTCCCCTCCACCAGCAGGTCCCGGGAGAACACCCAGGTCACCGGGCTGCCCGTGTCCAGGTGGAAGGTCACGTGCACGGCGAACGGGTCGTGGCTGCCGTACGAGAGCCGGGCCGGCACCGGGACGCTGCGCTCGGGGGACAGCACCAGCTCCATCTCCAGCTCCAGCTCGACCACGCTCGGCGTCTGCTCCATGACCGCTCCCTCTCCGCTCCGAGGGGCCGCCCCTCGGCCCCTCCACCGGAGGAGAGGGGTGTCCGCGCGAGTTCTTACACAGATTCCGGAAGGAGTGTTTTTTCCCGAGAACCGCCGGGAAGGCAGGGCCCGAGGTACTACCCTTTGTGACTGCCTGGCGACTGTGCGCCTGCGCCCCAAGCGCCATCGACGCTGCCACGAAAGAAGAACCGCATGACGGACCGGCCCAACGGCGGGGCCGCGGACACCGCCGTCGGCCCCATGCCGGGCTACTACCCAGACCCGTCCATCCCGGGTTTCGTCCGCTACTGGGGTGGCACCGGGTGGGTGCCCGGCACCACCCGCCCGGCCCCGGCGGAGGGCGAGGTGCTGGAGCCGCCCCGCATCCGCAACCGCCACACGCCGCCGGTCGTCCCGCCGACCGCGGCCCCGCCGCCCGCCACGCCCGTCCGGGAGGGGGCGCCGGCCGGCCCGTTCGCCGTGCCGCCGTCCGAGTCGCGGCCGTCGGGGGTGCAGGCGGCCGAGGACGCCGCGTTCGACGTGTTCGCACCCTCGGAGGCGGCCCCCGCCGAGGACGGCAGCGGCTCGGCACCGACGCCGGCCGTGCCGTCGCTGCCGGACTGGCCCTCGCCGCCGCTCTCCGCCTCGGAGACCCGGACCGGGCCGGTGTACTTCGACGAGACCTCCGCCGGCGCCTCCTTCGTGATGGCGGCCCACGCCGAACTGGAGCTCCGGCCGCGCGCGGACGTGGAGGCGCTGCGGTCCGAGCCGGCCGCCCTGAGGCCCGTCCCGGCGACTTCGGTGCCGCCCACCGTCGTGCCGCCCGTCGCCCTGCTGCAGGGCCCCGGGGACGCGACCGGCGACACCGCGGCGGAGGCCGTCGCCGCACGGGCGGGCGCGTCCGGGTGGCAGGCCGACCCGCGGGCGCAGCGCGGCCTCCTGGAGACGGGCGCCGCGCCGCGCTGGGTGTCCTGGGGCGTGCTTCCCGTCGGATCGGACGCCGAGGCGCCCGAGGGGGCCGACGGGGTGCACGCCGCAGCGCCGCCCTCCTTCCCGGCCCCGGCCCCCGTACGGGCGATGCCCGCGGCCCCGGCCGACCCCGAGCAGTCCGAGGCGGGTCCGGAGCCGGAGGCGACGTCGGCACCGGACGCGCCGGAAGCCGCCGAGGAGGTTCCGTCCGAGCCGGAGGTGCAGCCCGGGGCCGCCCCGGAGGCGGCCGAACCCCGGGACGCGGAGGCCGTCGAGTCCGTCCGCGAGCCGGTGTCGCTTCCCGAGGCGGCCGAGTCGCCCGCCGAGGAGTCGCGTACGGCTGCGCCCGCCGCGCCGACCGTGCCCGAGGTCGCCGTGCCCGCCGTGGCGGAGGCCGCCGCCCGGCCCGCCGCGGTGCGGGTGGCCGGGGCGCCTGCCGTCCCGGCGCCGGGACGGCAGGGTCGACCCGGGTGGGCCGTACCGCAGGCGGATCGGGGGAGACCCGGGTCGCAGCAGAAGCCGGCCGGGCCGCGTACCGCCGAGCAGCGCCCGTCCCGTCCCCGTTCCGCCGAGTCGCGCCCCTCGGAGCCGCGCCCGTCCACGACCCGCCCGTCCGGGGTCCGTGCGCCAGAGTCCCGCCCGTCGGAGTCGCGGAAGACGGCCACGCCCAAGCCGGCACCGCTGCAGTCCGCCGGGCTGGGGCGGCGGCTGGCCGCCCGGGTGGTGGACTCGCTCGTGGTCCTCGTGGTCGCCGTCGCGGCCGGTGTGCCGCTCGGGACGTCGGCGGTCGCCCACGTCCAGGCGAAGCTCGAACAGGCGCGGACGGCCTCCGCCCTGGCCGGCCACGAGGTCCGGGTCTGGCTGGTCGACGAGGTCGTCCTCGGCAAGGCGGGTGTGCTGCTCGGCGTGCTCGTCCTGCTGGGCCTGCTGTACGAGGTGCTGCCGACGGCGCGCACCGGCCAGACCTTCGGCAAGCGGCTCGCCCGGGTCCGGGTGGTGGACGTCCGCGCCGGGCGCGGCGGCGGCCGCAAGCCGCCGTCGGTCGGCCGGTCGCTGGTGCGATGGGCCGTCAGGCAGTTCGCGGTGCTGATGCCGGTCGGCCTGCTGTGGCCGCTCTTCGACCGGCGCACCCGGCGCGGCTGGCAGGACAGGGCGGCGGGCACCCGCGTCGTGAAGGGCTGATCCGCCGTCATCGTGCCAGGTGCCGGGCCGCCGCCTCCGTGGCCGGCCCCGGCGCCCGGCTGCGGTCCCGCGACCCGGCGGTAAACGGGGCGAATGTCCCGATTCCATGGCATTTGCGGTGTTCTACTCGGTGCATGAGCACCAATGACCCCTCGGGCCAGGAGCCGGAAGGGGGCGGCAAGCCCTCCTTCGACAAGCAGCCCCCGCAGGAGGGCACGCCGTCCGGTGCGCCGTCCGATCCGTACGGCGCGCCCCCGCCGCCGCAGGCGGGGAGCCCGTACGACACCCCCGGTGACTACACCGGCACCTACGGGGCCCCGCCCGGCGGCGGTGCACCTCCTCCGCCGCCGCCCCGGCAGCCGGGGGCGGAGCCCGGTGCCGGTCCCGTCCCCGGGATGCCCCCGCTCGGCACCTGGCCGAACCGGATCGTCGCCACCTTCGTGGACTTCCTGCTGGTGGAGGCGGTCGCGGTGCTGCTGGTCGTGCCGTTCGCCAGCTTCGGCAAGCAGGACGGCTGGGTCGGCGCCACCTGGCTCGGCTACCTGCTCTTCCTGGTGTACGAGGGCCTGATGCTCAGCCGGGACGGCCAGACGCTCGGCAAGAAGCTGATGAAGGTACGGGTGGCCATGCTCGCCGACGGCAGCGTCCCGAACGCCGCCGCGGCCTGGACCCGGGCCGCGACCTTCGTCGTCCCGGCGCTGATCTGCTGCGGCGGCCTCTGGTGGCCGATCGACCTCCTGTTCGGCGTCTTCGACAAGCCGTACCGGCAGTGCATCCACGACAAGGCGGCGAAGACGGTGGTGGTGTCCGCCGTCTGACGGCCGCTCCGCCGCGCGGCACCCCGTGGGAACGGGGACGGACGGCCGCGGGCCGCGGCCGGAGTCAGGGACCGGCCGCGGCCCGCGGAACCATGATCCCCGGAGCCGCCCGGGGGAAACGCCGTGCGTCAGGCCCGGCCCGCGTACTCCGGGCGCTGCTCGGGCACCGGGGCGGCGGAGGGCGTGCCCGTGGCACCCGGCTGCGGGGTGCGGGCGAGGCGCCGCTGGGCGGACAGCGTCGTCAACAGCGCGGTGGCGAGCGTGCCGAGCGCCACGGCGAAGGCCACGAGCACGACGACCTCGAACACCCCGGTGGAACCGGAGACCGCCAACAGGGCGACGGCCGAGACGACGACGGTGAAGGTGCCGGTGCAGAGCTGGGGGAGGGTCGGGCGCGGCATGGCGGTCAGTCCTTCACGCGGTGTCGGCGGTGGGAGTCCGTTCGGTGGGGCCCTGGGAGAGGTCTACCCGGCGTGGAGGGCCTCTACGTCCAGCGTAATCGTGCATATGTCGGGCACGAGGGGCGCACGGGTTCACACCCGGCCGCTGTCGGCGCCATGGCACTGCGCCCCCGCCGGAAGACAGTCGGTACGGTGATCGTCCGACCGACGTCGCGACACTGGGGGACACGTGACCGTACCCGCCGACTGGCCCACCGACGAGGCCGGCGCGCTCGCCCAACAGCAGCGCCTCCGACCGATGGTGTCGGCCACCGGGCCCGCACCGGCCTCCGGCTCGCTGGTGGCCGGCGTGGACGTCGCGTACGACGACGAGCGGGACGTGGTGGCCGCCGCGGCCGTCCTGCTCGACTACGACAGCCTGGAGCTCGTCGGCCAGGCCACCGCCGTCGGACCGGTCGCCTTCCCCTACCTGCCGGGCCTGCTGGCGTTCCGCGAGCTCCCGGCCGTCCTCGAAGCCCTCGACGGCCTCGGCCGCCTGCCCGACCTCGTCGTCTGCGACGGGTACGGCCTCGCCCACCCGCGCCGGCTAGGCCTCGCCAGCCACCTGGGCGTCCACACCGGCCTGCGGACGATCGGCGTCGCCAAGAACCCCTTCACCTTCACCTACGAGCCGCCCGGCCCGGAGCGCGGCGCCTGGTCGCCCCTGGTCGACAGCGGCGAGGAGGTCGGCCGCGCCGTCCGCACCCGCCAGGGCGTCAAACCGGTGTTCGTCTCCGTCGGCCACCGCATCGGCCTGGCCGAGGCGGTCGAGACCACCCTGAGGCTCACCCCGTCCTTCCGGCTGCCCGAGACCACCCGCCGCGCCGACTCCCTCTGCCGCCGCGCCCTGGCCGCCGCCACGGCCTGACGGTCAGACAGTTCGCGGGCGCCGGCTGGTCCGCAGGTCAGCACCCGAGCCCCGAGTCCGCCGTGAGGGGCGGTTTTGGCTTGACGTGGCATGTGTTAGACATTAAGGGTCAGGCCCGGGTCATGACGGCAGGGATGTACGGGGGAGGCACGACAGACGTGAGCACGGGGAGCGGTTCCGGCTACCGCGTGGAAGTGGACGGCCTGCGCGCCTTCGCGTCGCAGGTCCGAGGACTGCTGAGCGAGTTCGAGAGCGCCGCGGGCGGCTCTCGGGTGCACAGCCAGAGTGGGGTCGGGCGCTCGGCCTTCGGCACCTTCCCGGAGGCCGAGGCGCTGCACGCCAAGTACGAGGCGATGCGCGACGGTCTGCGCGACGTTCTGGACGCTCTGCAGGAGGCCATCGAAGAGGCCCAGCACAAGGCGGAGCTGACGGCGCGGAACTACGAGGAGCAGGAGCACGAGACCTCGCGGTCTCTCAAGGTCAACTCCGACGGGTGGTCGGTGGGCAGCACGGCCACCCCTGTGACCGCGGCCTACCGGCCCGGCGCGAGCGGTCCCGCAGTCGGCCCGAAGGGGCCGGCCGGCAGTTCTCCCGCCGGCAGCGGCAACCCGCAACCGTCATGGTAGTGACCGGTGTCCTGAACAGGGACAGCCAGCTTGAGGCCGATTTCGGGACGGGGACGGAAGGCGTCCGAGCATGAGCGGATACACCAACTTCAACGGGTACAGCCACGGCGACATGCGGAGCATGGTGCAGTCCATGGACTCCGGCGGCGTGATGGCCGCCGGCGACCCATGGCGCAAGGCCGCCGACACCCTCAAGCAGATCCGCACCGCGCTGCACACCGCGTCGGCCGACGCGACGTCCTCGTGGGAGGGCGCGACCAGCGACGCCTTCTACAGCAAGATGACGAGGCTCGCCAACGCGGTCAACAACGCGGCCGCGTACGCCAATGACGCGGCCATCACCATGCAGATGATGTCCGAGGCGATCGACACCGCCAAGCGGGACATGCCCGAGGAACCGGGCTTCTGGGACAAGGCCGGCGACGCGATCAGTGACACGGCCAAGTCCACGGTCGGCGTCGACGACGAGGACACCCGCACGGCGGTGTCCGACGAGAAGAAGGCCCAGGCGGTCGCGGTCATGGAGACGCTGGCGGCCAAGTACCGTACGGCGACTACTTATCTGAAGCCGCCGCCGCGCGTTCCCCGGGAGGAGATCGAGGACCTTCCGGCACCGGACTCGTCTGCTGCCGGCGCAATCAGCGGCATGCTCGTGGGAGGCGGCCTCGGGCTTGCAGGTGGCTCCGGGTCCAGCACCGGTTCAGGGACCTCCACTGCTCGCCGTTCCACCTCCACCGCGTCGCCTCAGTCTCCCAAGACCTCGCCCGCGCGCATCACCGACAACGGGATCAGCGGCGGCACTGCCAATCCGACGCCGAAGCCCAAGACTCCCACGCCGGTCGGCCCGGGTACCGGTATCGACGGTGTCCACGTCGGCAACCGTCCGCCCGGGACGGGTGGCACGGGCCCCGTCCAGCCCGGACTGGGCGGTGCGGGTGGCCAGCACACGGGCGGCGGCGGAGGAGTTATCGACGCCGGCCTGGGGGCGGGCGGCAACCGTGGCGGTTCCGGCGGCCAGGGCGGTTCGACGCTCGGTCGGAGCGGGACCGGCGGTACGGGCGGCAGCGGTCTCGGCCGCGGCACCAACGCCTTCGGTGCCGGCGGCATGGGCGGCGGCGGCCTCGGCTCCGGCTCTGCGGGCAAGACGGCGGGTGGCAGTGCCGGCGGCAGTCTCGCCCGGCGGGGCGGCGGCGTGGTCGGCGAGGCCAGTGCCGGCGGTGCCGGCCGTGGCGCCTTCACCGAGGGCGGGTCGGGCCTCGGTCGCGGCCGCGCCGGACAGGGCGCTCCGGGTGCCGGTGGCCACGGCATGCCCGGCTCCCAGGCCGGCGGCAAGAAGGACAAGAAGAACGACAAGCGGCGCCCGGACTACCTCGTCGAGGACGAGGAGACCTGGGCGTCGGGGGAGCGCACCAACCCCAACGTGGTGGAATGATCCCCAGCGCCCCGGAACGGGCCCAAACCTGATCGGGCGTCTCGTCGCACCGCCGACGAGACGCCCGCCGGACGGACGAGGTGACGACGGCTTGACGACCAACCGACCGATGCGGGGTATGGCCGTACTCGCTGCGGGCGCCCTCCTGTGGGGGATCAGTGCCGCACCGGCGAGCGCGGACACCGTTCGCGAAGGCCAGTGGGCATTGAACAATTACCACGCCGCGAGGGATGTCTGGCCCATCAGCCAGGGCGAGAACGTCACTGTGGCGGTCATTGACTCAGGTGTCGCCGACCACCAGGACCTCACCGGGCAGGTGCTTCCGGGTACGGACTGCTCCGGCGAAGGCTTGGACTACAAGACCGACAAGGTCGGTCATGGCACGGCCATGGCCAGCCTGATTGCTGGCCATGGCCACGGCGACCAGGCCGGGATCATGGGTCTGGCACCGAAGGCCAAGATTCTTCCTGTTCGCATCGGAACCTTCGATGTCGACAGTGGTTCCACCATCTCCGGCAACCTGGCCAAGTGCCTGCGGTATGCCGTTGACAACGGAGCCAAGGTCGTCAACATGTCGATCTCCGGTACCAGTACGGAGGAGGGCGTCCGGGAGGCCATCAAGTACGCGGTCGACAAGGACGTGGTGCTGGTCGCCTCGGCCGGAAACTCTGGCCCGGATCGCCCCGTGGAATACCCGGCCGCGTTTCCCGGCGTCGTGGCAGTGGGAGCGGTGGACCAGCAGGGCAACATCTGGTCCAAGTCGAACAACGGGTCTGAGGTGACCCTCGCCGCGCCCGGCGTCGACATCTATGGTGCGACCGCGAAGTCGGCCTCCAGCTACGGCAAGGGCAACGGCACCTCCGGAGCGGCCGCCTACGTCTCCGCCATCGCCGCTCTCGTCCGGGCCAAGTACCCGAACCTCTCCGCGGGCCAGGTCATCAACCGGATGGTCAAGTCGGCGATCGCCCCGCCGGACAAGTCGTCCGTGCCGAACAACAAGTACGGCTACGGCATCGCGTCCGCGAAGGGTGCGCTGGCTCCGAACCCCGCGGTGGACAACGGGCCGAAGGAGAACCCGCTGCTCACCCGGGTCGAGTCGCAGGCCGATCCGTCGGGCAAGCCGTCCTCTGCGGCGTCCAAGCCGGCCGGGGGCAGCACGGCTCCGGACAGCAGTGCGTCCAAGAGCGACGACGGCGGTATCCCGGTGTACGTGCTGGCGATCGTCGGTGTGCTCGCGCTGGTGGTGATCGGCGGCGTGATCGTTCTGGTCAAGCGTTCCCGCGGCAACGGGAGCGGTGGCGGCGGCAACGGCGGTGGCGGTGGTGGTGGGTTCGTGCCGCCGACTCCTCCGCCGTACGGGCCGGGTGCGCAGCAGTTCCCGCCGCAGCAGCAGTCCCCGTACCCCGGTCAGGGGCAGCCGCAGCCGTACGGGGCGTCCCAGTCGTACCAGCAGCAGTACCCGCAGCAGCCGCCGGCGGGCGGCAGCCCGTACCGGTGATGTGCGCGGCCGCCGGGGAGCCGCGCGGCTGACACGCCTACGAACGGCGGAAGTTTCACAGGCCCTGACGGCCCTTCGGGTAGGGGTGGAATCCCTCTCCACCACCGACCCGAAGGGCCGTTCCATGTTGAAGAAGCTCGCTTCCGTCGTTGCGATCGCCGCGGCTGTGACCGTGTTCTCCGCACCTGCTCCGGCGTTCGCGGACGGGCCGAAGACGCCCGAGGAGGCGGCGGTGTGCGCGGAGCTGCTGTCGACGGTGTTCCCCGGTCTGGGGCAGGCGTCGATCGACGCGATCTGTGCGGTCCAGGACGACGACGACACGAGCCGCTGACACGGCTTCACACGGCGTTCTAGGCTCGGTGCCATGGACTGCTACACCTGCGAACGGACGGCCGAGGCCGACGGCCTGGCCCCGCGCGAGCTGATCGGCGGGGACGAGTACTGGCGGGTCGCCCACGCCTTCAATTCCTCGCTGCCGGGCTGGCTGGTGCTGGTGCCCCGGCGGCACGTCACCTCGCTCGCCGCGCTGACGGACGAGGAGGCGGCCGGGCTGGGCCGCTGGCAGGTGCGGTTGTCGAGGGCGCTGGCCGAGGTGACGGGGTGCGCGAAGACGTACGTCGCGCAGTTCGCCGAGGCGGAGGGCTTCGCGCACGTCCACTTCCACGTCGTCCCGCGGGGCGTGGACCATCCCGCGGAGTTCCGCGGGCCGCGGGTGTTCGGTCTGCTCGGCGCCGAGCCGGCGGTCGGCCCGGAGGAGATGGACGGCCTCGCCCTCCGCCTCCGGGCCGCCCTGGGTACCGGCTGAGGGACCGGGGCGCCTGCGGGCCGTCAGAGCTTGAGGTACATCACCAGCAGGTCGACGTAGCCGAGTTCGGCGTGCCGGAAGGCTTCCGGGACGGTGCCCACGATCTCGAAGCCGAGGGACTTCCAGAGCCCCACGGCGCGCGTGTTGGTGGCGACCACGGCGTTGTACTGGAGGGCCCGGTAGCCGTCGGCGCGGGCCTGCGCGATGACGTGCTCGCCGAGGGCCCGGCCGATGCCGCGCCCGGAGTGCCGCGGGTCGACCATGAACCCGGCGTTGGCGATGTGCGAGCCGGGGCCGGCCTGGTTGGGGTGCGTCTCGGCGGTGCCGAGGACGGTGCCGTCGGCGTCCACCGCGACGACCGTCCGGCCCGGCGGCTCCTTGAGCCACCAGGTGCGGGCCTCGTCCGCGGTGATGTCCCGGGGCCAGGTGAAGGTGTCGCCGGCGGCGACGATCTGCCGGAGGAACGGCCAGATGGCGGGCCAGTCCGCTCGGGTTGCCTCACGAATGATCACGCCCGGCAGGATGCCCCGCCCGGTCGGTGCGGTGCCACCGAATTCCCTCATCCGAGGTCCTTCGCCAGCCACAGCTCCGCGTAGGGGTCGTCGCCGTACGGGTCGGTGGGCCGGTAGCCGAGGGCGGTGTACAGCGCGATGGCCTCGGTGAGGTCCTTCCGGGTGTTCAGCAGGATCCGGGTGGCGCCGCGCTCCCGTGCGGCGTCCTCGGCCGCGCCGACCAGCCGCCTGCCCGCGCCGCCGCGCCTGGCGTCGCGGGTGACGAACACCCGGGTCAGCTCGCCGGTGCCGGGCGCGATCCAGCGGATGCCGATGCAGGCGACCGGGGTCGCCCCGGCCCGGGCGAGCAGCAGGATCCCGCGGTCGTCGAGCAGGTCGGCGTTGTCCGCCATCAGCGCGGCGATCTCCTCCTCCTCGGCGGGCCGCCCGTAGTACCGGCTGATCAGCTCGTCCATGTAGGCGCGCAGCACCGGGACGGAGTCCGGATGGTCGACGGGCACCGCGGTGACGGTCCAGGTGGCGGGGGAGGCGAGGCTCATCCGGTCATTCTCGGTCGGGCCCGGCCCCGGGGGCCAACGGTTTCCGGCGCCCCGGGCCCGTGGCGGGCGGCATCCGCTACGCCCGTACGCCGATCTGCTCGCGGTGGTGCGCGGGCGCGGTGACCTCGTCCAGCACGGCCACCGCGAGGTCCGCGTGCGAGATGTGTCCGCCGCCCTCCGGCAGCACGGGGGCGCCGACCCGGTAGCGGCCCGTCCGGACGCCGTCGTGCCCCAGGTCCATGGGCGGGGTCACCACCACCCAGTCGAGTGCCTGCGGGGCCGCTGCGAGCACGTCCAGTGCCGCGCTGTGGCCGAGCGAGAAGGCCCGGTACTCGGCGGGGAAGTCGGGCCCGTCGTGGACGAGCACACCGGGTGCCGTGGCGAGCGTGGTGGCCACGCCCACGCTGACCAGCCGCCCGACGCCCGCCCGGCCGAGCCCGGCCACCAGGCCGGCCGTGGTCGACCGGTAGAAGCCGGTTGACGGCACGTCGGCCCGGTACAGCGAGCCGACCGCGGCCTCGTGCCCGGCCGCGGCCGCTGCCACCGCGTCCGGGTCGGCGGCGTCGCAGGCCACCAGCGTCACGCCGGGACCGGCCAGATCGGCGTGCCGCTCCGGTGCGCGGACGGCCGCCGTCACCGGGACGCCCCGGCGGACCGCCTCGGCCACCACGGCCCGCCCGACCCGTCCGCCCGCTCCGAACACCACTACCGCCATCACGACCACCCCTGTCCGGGAAGGGCCGGCGCGGTCGCCGGCCTCGGGGCGACGGTAGGACGGCAAGTACCGGTTACTTCAACGGTATCGGCGCCCCCGGCAGTACCGTCGGGACCATGAGAGCCCGCCCGCACCCGCCGACCGTGGCAGACCGGTCGACCGCAGCAGACCGGCCGGCCCCGCCGCCCGCGGACCACCCGCCGCTCCCCCCGCTCACCGCGGACTTCTTCGCCGACTGCGCGGACGGCGACCCGCGGCCGCCCGTCCGGGGCAGCGAGAAGTGGGGCTGGAAGATCATGCGCTGCCTGGAGGCCGGCCCGCGCCGCTTCTCCGAGCTGAAGGTGCCGCTCGCCGGGATCACGCCCAAGGTGCTCGCCGAGTCGCTGCGCGCGATGGAGCGCGACGGCGTCGTCCTGCGCACCGCCTACGACGAGAACCCGCCGCGGGTCGAGTACGCGCTGACGCCGCTGGGCCGCTCCCTGTTCGGGCCGATCGACGCGGCCTGCGCCTGGACCCGGGAGCACCTGGCCGAGATCCGGGCCGCCCGCGCCGCGTACGGGCAGCGGGGTGGCAGCATCTTGGCGACGGCTGGCGTTACCGCCACTGGTGGGCCCGGCGCGGCCGGCGGCATCCTGGACGCATGATCACTCCTGACACCAAGGACTGGACCTGGGTCCTCGAGCGCTCCTGCGACGACTGCGGCCTGGACACCCCGGCCGTCGTCCGCGAGAACGTGCCCGGCATGGTGCGCGCCAACGCCGCCTCCTGGGTGGAGCTGCTGGCGGCGGACCCGGCCGGGCTGCGCCGCCGCCCGCAGCCGGAGGTGTGGTCCCCCCTGGAGTACGCCTGCCACGTCCGCGACGTCTTCCGGCTCTTCGACCGGCGGCTGGCGCTGATGCTCGAGCAGGACGACCCGACCTTCGCCAACTGGGACCAGGACGAGACCGCGGTGGCCGAGCGCTACGGCGAGCAGGACCCGGCCGTCGTGAGCGCCGACCTGGCCGCCGCGGCCGAGCAGCTGGCGCAGTCCTTCGCGCAGGTGTCCGGCGTCCAGTGGCAGCGCACCGGCCTGCGGACGGACGGCGCGCGCTTCACCGTGGAGACCTTCGCCCAGTACCTGATCCACGACCCGGTGCACCACCTGTACGACGTGACCGGCGAGCGGGTCTGAACCGGCCCGCCGCCCGGCCGCCGGCGGGCCGTCAGTCCACCGTCCAGGCGGGGTCGGCGGCCCGTGCGGGCAGGCCGTGCGGGGCCGCCTCGGCGAGCACCTCGACCGGCCCGCCGCCGCTCCGCACGGCGAGGACGAACGGGTGCGCGCCGCCGATCCGCCGCGGCTCGAAGGCGATGTGGGCGAACGGCGCGGCCGCCGAGGAGGACGCCGCCAGGCGCGCCAACTCCTCCTCCACCCGCGCCCATTCGTCCGCCGGGACGTACTGGCGCATCACCGAGTGCCACACCACGGTGAGCGTCCCCGGCTCGACCCCGGCGCCGCGCAGGAAGTCGCCGGCGCCGACCGCCTCGACCCGGGTCGGCACCTCGGCGGCGAGCCGCAGCGCGCCCTCCAGCCGCGCCGTCCGGGCCGGCTGGTCCGGCCAGACGTAGGCGCGCAGGGCGAGCGAGCCGTCCGCCGACCGCGGGTCGATCGGGGTGAGGTCGCAGCCCAGGCGCTCGGTGAAGACCAGCGGCTCGGCCTGCCGTGGCAGCCACGCCGGCAGCGTGCCGCGCCAGGCGCCGGCCAGCTGCACGGGGGAGTCGGCCGGCCCGAAGGCCCAGCCGGGAGCGGTGCAGCGGAAGCGGTCGGCCAGCAGGTTGAGCCCCGCGCTGGAACCCAGTTCGAGCAGCCGTACCGGCATCCGCCGCTCGCCGAGGACGTGCAGCAGCCCGGCGATCAGCAGGTTGGACCGGCCGACCTCGTTGGTCTGCGGCGGCCGGGTGAGCCAGTCCCGCACCCAGGGCAGATAGGCGGCGACCGTCTCGCGGAACGCCGGCCACGCGGCCCCGGGGTGCTCCGGGTCGGTGCTGCCGCCGGCGCTCGGGTAGTGGGCGGCGAGGGCCGGCGCGCGGCCGGTGAGGACCAGGGCGTGCACCCCGCCCAGCAGCCGCAGGGCCATCGCCTGCGGGCCCGCGGCCTCCTCGTGGCCGGCCAGGGCGGCCGCGCACGGGCCCCCCTCCCGGATGTCCGCCGCGGCGAGCCCCAGCAGGGCGGCGTAGAGCGGGGAGCCGAGCTCGGCACAGGCGGTGGCCTGCTGCTCGAACATGGCGGCGGCGTGCTCGATGGACACGTGGGTTCTCCGTCCGGTCGACTGGAGATCATCATTCGCCCGCGGAACGGCCGCAACACCGGCCCCACGGGTGATTCCGCTCACCGGGTCACGATCACGGGGCGCTGCGCCGCCCCGTCACCACTCCTGGGGCATCCGGCGCAGGGCGTGGCGGAGCTGCCCGGCGACACTGGCGGTCTCCGCGCCCACCACGTCGGCGATCTCGGGTGCGGCCAGGCCCACCACGTAGTGCAGGATCGCAAGGTCCTCGTCGGCCGCGGCGGGACGGTGCTCGGCGAGCGGCTCGCTGTTCGGCCGGTCGCACTCGGCGACCGTGCTGCGCAGGATCTGCCAGGCGATGGCGGTGGGGTTGGAACTGCCCAGCACCTCCGGCCACACCTCGGCCAGTGTGCGGAAGGCCTGGTCGACGACGCGCCCGGCGACGGCCGGCTCGTGGAACCAGACCCGCGCGTAACTCAGGTAGCGCGGACGGTGCAGCTCGCAGAAGGCCGTGAACTCCAGAGGCATGTCCGCCAGGTCGGTGCCGGCGGCGGGGCTGATCGATACTGTGGCAGGGACATGACGATCAGTCACATCAGCCTCTCGATCTGGTTGCGTCGGAAGGGTCGCCCGGTGCTCACTCTAGGCCCTTGCGTGGCTGCTGTGGGTGACAAGTCCGCCGAGATGCATGGAACGGGCCTGATTGGTATGCGATATGACGGTCAATCAGCCTGCTGGTCGGAGGAGGTGCAGGTGTGAGGGTATCGCACCTGGTCACGGAGGGTAGAACGCCGGTGGCTGCAACGGTGTCGAGCTGCTGCCGCCCCGGGGCGCACGGCGGGCCCGGCGCAGCCGTCCGGCCGCCCGCACCGCCTGTCCGCCCGTCCCGGCCATCCGCTCCGCCCGCGCTCCCGCCACGCCTCCGGCAGGGGCGACCGGCCGACGGGGACCCGGCCGGAGGACTGCGGACGCTGTGGATCTCCCTGCCCGGCCCCGCCCTCCTGCCCGGCGGCCGGCCGCACCCGTGCGTACGGCTGCGGACGGTCCGGGGGCCTTGCCGGAAGGGGCCGAAGTGACCGCCGTCGACCGGCTGCTCCACCCGCGACCGGCCGGCCACCGGTGGACGGTGGCGGGTGCGGCGCCGGTGGGCTTCCCGGGCAACGAGTGGGTGGCACGTTACCGCATCCGCAGCGGCGCCGGACCTGTTCCGCGGCGCTCGCCGTGACGGCGTGCGCGCCCGAGCGGAGGGGACGGCCCTGCCGGCCGTCCGGGATCGGCGCCGAGGCCCGGCCCGGGTGCGGCAGGTCGCGGACCTGCGGTCGGACCGGTGGTCGCGGCCGCGGTCCCGGGCGGTGCCGTGCGGCCCCGCCCGGGAGGCCGGACACCCGGTCGGCGGGCGGCGCCGGTCCCGCGCCGGTGGATGCCGCCGGGCGCGGCCCCGCGCGGTGGACGGCGTACGCCGAGCCGGCCGGGCACACCTCCACGACCCGTCGCGCCGCCCCGGGAACAGCGGGGGTGCCCGCCGGGGCGCCGGGGCCCCGACACGGCCCCGGGGGCGCTCCCTGACGGCCGGTCAGGGTTCGATCGGGGCTCCGTCCGGACTGTCACCGATGTCGGCCCACCGTCTGCGAACGGCAGGCTGACGGCCATGGCAACCGACACCAGTTCGCACCGCAGCCCGAACCCGCACCGCCCCGCCGCGACCGGCGCACCCGGGCGCCGGGCAGGGCTCGCCGCCGCGCTCGCCGCCACCGCCTGCGCGGCCGCCCTGGCACTGCCCTCCGCGGCCCACGCCGCCCCGGCAGCCCCCGCCCCGGCGGCCCTCACCGCGACGGCCGCCAGCGCACCGGCCGCCGGGCCCGCCGCGCAGAGCCCCGAGGCCGAACTCGCCGCGCTGGAGGCCGGCTACCAGGACTGCCCCGACCTGCCCGCGGGTGCCGATCCGGCCCGCTGGCGCTGCGAGGTCCACCTGACCGCACCCAGGCTCCGGCTCGGCGCGGTGGACCTGCCGGCGCTGCGCCCGATCATGATGGTGCACGCCGAGGGCCCGCTGGCCGACGGCACACCCGGGCAGGTCTGGGGGGCGTGGCGCAGCGGCGGGCCGACCCGGGTCCCGGGCGGCCTGACCGGCACCCCGGCGGGCGACCGCAGCCCGGTGGCGGGGCTGACCCTGGAGGCCGAGTACGGCGGCCGCTCGGACTTCTACACCGGCGCGATGGACCTGCGCTTCCGGCTGGCCGGACCGCTGCTGCCGAAGGGCTGCACGGTCGGTGCGAGCACCCCCGTGGAACTGCACGCCAAGCGGGCGGGCTCCTCGGAGTGGGTCTCCCGGAACCCGCCGCTGATCCACTTCTCCGCGTACGACGACACCTTCGCCGCGCCGGCGCCGGAGGGCTGCGGCCCGCTCACCGGGCTGCTGTCCCGTCGGCTGGGCCTTCCGGCGGCGGGCGGCAATCTGCTGTCGTACGACGCGAGTTACACCTTCAGGATGTACGACCGGCTGGGCTGACCCGGCGCCGGACGGCGGCTGCGGCCGGGGCGGGCGGCGCCTCGGCCGCCCGCCGTCCGCCCGTGCCCTGGGTCGTGCCGGCCGCGCTTGCCGCGAGGGCGGCCGCCCCGGCCGCGGCAGCTGCGGCAGCGGCTGCCGCGACCGGGGCCGCGGCCTCCCGGCGGGCCTGCTCGGGGATCGGCGCCGGCGCCCCGTCCGGAGGGCCGTCGCACGGGGTGCCGGCGCCGCTGCGGGCGCGAGCGAGCTCCTCGAAGGCCTCTCTGGCGGCCAGGTAGGCCTGGACGGCGGCGATGCCGTAGACCGGCTGGATCAGCTGGTGGCCCTTGAAGAACGGGCGGGCGGGTGCGAACCCGGCGGCGGTCACCAGGTCGCGGATCTCCGTTATCTCAGCCTCCGTCCGGGCGGTGAACCGGACCTCCCAGCCCTTCTTGTACGTGTGGCCGTCCGCGCTGTTGCGGCGGGCGAGGTCGGGCCGGCGGACGTAGCCGGGGAGACGGCCGAGGCGCATTTGGGCGGCGCGCAGGCCGGGGATCTCGTCACGTGGCATGAGCCGATGGTAGGCAATCGGACGGCTGCCGGTGGTCGGCGGGTGGTGCTTCACAGTATGGCCTTGGTCACGCTCGGTCAGTAACCGCTGATCATCGAGGGTGGTACGGTTCTTGATCACTATGTACCGATTCGATGAAAAACGGATCGTCACGTCCCAAGTCCGCCTAATCCGTCATTCGGGTGAACGTCCTTTACGTCGAACGGGTGAGGTTATGGGGGCTTTAGGACGGACCCGTCCCGTTTTCGCGACGGTTGGGTAACAGGTCGTCAAGTCGGGCGTGCAGTTGTGGCGGCAGTGGGGAGGGTGTGGGCATGAGCTACCGGATTCCTTCCCAGCCGCTCTCCCTGGAAGAGCTGGCTCGGCGTCAGCAGAACGTGGTCACCGCGAGCCAGCTGCGGGCGCGCGGCGTGCCCGCGCGGGTGGTCACCGAGCACTGCCGGCGCGGCGGTCCGTGGCAGCGGCTGCTGCCCAGGGTGTACCTCCTGCAGGACGGCGACCCGACACCCGAGCAGCGGATGTGGGCGGCCCTGCTCTACGCGGCGCAGAACGGCCGCGAGGAGGGCGGGCGCGAGGGCGCCGTGATCACCGGCGCGGCGGCCCTGGCGCTGTACGGCTTCGCCTCGGTGCCGCGGCTGCCCGCGGTGGTCGGCGTGGAGGTCCTGGTGCCCCGTCAGCGGCGCCTGAAGGACGCCGGCTCGGTCCGCATCCTGCGCACCGGGCGGGCGCTGGAGGCGCGATCGGTGCACGGGCTGGCCTGCGCGCCGGTGGCCAGGGCGGCGGCCGACGCGGTGCGCGAGTGGACGGACACGGGGGCGTTCGAGAGCGGGGCCGTTCGCCCGGCGCTGCTGCGGGCGATGCTGCGCGAGGCGGTGACGCGCCCCGAGGGCGGCTGCAGCCTGCGGGAGCTGATTGCCGAGCTGGGCGAGGCCCGGCTGCTCGAGGAGCCGCGGGTGCGCGCCGCGGTGGACGAACTGCTCGCCGCGGAGCGCGAGTCGGTGCTCGCCCGGATCGGCGAGCTGGTGGACGAGTGGCTGCTGCCGGTGCCGCTGACCGGCCCGGAGCTGCGGATGCGCGGCGGCACGTACGTGGCCGTCCCCGACCTGTACTGGCCGGAGGCCGGGGTGGCGGTGGCCGTCGACTCCGACCTGCGGTGCGTCAGCGAGGGCGAGGCGGCCTGGGTGCGCGGGGAGCAGCACCGGATGGAGTACCTGGGGGTCCGGGTGGTGTACGTCTCCGGGTCGCGGGTCGCCGCCGAGCCGGACGCGGTCGGCGGCGAACTGCGCGAGGCGTTCAAGGCGGGCGGCACGGACGTGGTCGAGCTGGTCGTCACCGACCGCTGACCGCGACCGCGGGCCCGTCCGGGCGGGGTGTCAGCGCACCACCGGGGTGCCGGTCAACCGGACCCCGGCGCCGTCGAGTTCGGCCAGCGCCGCCTCGGTGGTGGCGGCGGCGACACCGGCGGTGAGGTCCAGCAGCACCCGGGTCGTGAAGCCCTCGCGGGCCGCGTCCAGCGCGGTGGCTCGGACGCAGTGGTCGGTGGCGATGCCGACCACGTCGACCTCGGTGACGCCCCGCTCGCGCAGCCAGTCGGCCAGCGACCCGCCGTTCTCGTCGATGCCCTCGAACCCGCTGTACGCGGCCGAGTGGGCGCCCTTGTCGAAGACCGCCTCGATCGCGCCGGAGGTCACCGACGGCGCGAAGTTGGGGTGGAAGCCGACGCCCTCGGTGCCCGCGACGCAGTGCACCGGCCACGAGGTGACGTAGTCCGGCTCGGCGGAGAAGTGCGCGCCGGGGTCGATGTGGTGGTCCCGGGTGGCCACGATGTGTGCGTAGCCGGGGGAGGCGTCGGCGATCAGGTCGGTGATGGCGGCGGCCACCTCGGCGCCGCCGGCGACGGCCAGACTGCCGCCTTCGCAGAAGTCGTTCTGCACGTCGACGACGATCAGGGCCCGGTGCATGGCTGGCTTCTCTCGCTGTGGGCGGTCCGCTGGCGGACCGGCGTGGGGGTCGGTCGGGTGGGGCGGTGGTGCCGTGGTTGCTGCCGGTCCCGGAACCGGCCCGGGATCGGGTGGGTCCCGGGCGGATGCCGGGGAGAGTGTGGTGGTGTCGAGAAGACTCTAGGGAGTGACGCGCGTAGGCGGAAGGCCCGCCGGGCGTCACCCGGCGGCGGTGGCGCCGCTCAGCAGCTCGGTCACGATCACGGGCTCGCCCTTCGACAGCTGGGTGGCCGACATCGGCAGTCCGGCACGGGAGCGCAGGTGGCGTTCGCGCGCCGCTTCCAGCGGCTCGCGCCCCACCACCTCGCCGCCGCGCACCAGCGGCACGTGCAGCAGGTGCGGCTCCAGCTGCGCGGGCACCGGGCCGATGCCGACCACCTCGGCCTCGGCGACGCCGTCCTCGTCGGGGCGGCGGGCCGCCCACTTGAGGCCGCCGGTGCTGGTCTTGCCGCCGGCCGACCGCTTGGCCACCGGGACGAGCGGACCGCCGGGCACCGCCTCCCGGGCGACCAGCTTGTAGACCATCGCGCAGGTGGGGTGGCCGCTGCCGGTGACCAGGTTGGTGCCCACGCCGTACCCGTCGACCGGGGCGGCGGCGAGCGCCGCGATGGCGTACTCGTCCAGGTCCGAGGTGACGATGATCCGGGTCTTGTGCGCGCCCAGGTCGTCGAGCTGGCGGCGCACCCGGTGGGCGAGCAGCGTCAGGTCGCCGGAGTCGATGCGGACGGCGCCGAGGTCCGGGCCCGCCACCTCGACCGCGGTGCGGACGGCCTCGGCGAGGTCGTAGGTGTCGATCAGCAGGGTGGTGCCGCGGCCCATCGACTCGACCTGGGCGGTGAAGGCGTCCCGCTCGCTGTCGTGCAGCAGGGTGAAGGCGTGCGCGGCGGTGCCGGTGGTCGGGATGCCGTGGGTGAAGCCCGCCTCCAGGTCGGAGGTGGCGCTGAAGCCCGCGATGTACGCGGCGCGGGCGGCCGAGACGGCGGCGAGCTCGTGCGCCCGGCGGGCGCCCATCTCGATCACCGGGCGGCTGCCGGCGGCCGCCGTCATCCGCGAGGCCGCGGCGGCGATCGCCGAGTCGAAGTTGAGGATCGACAGGACCAGCGTCTCCAGGATCACCGCCTCCGCGAAGGTGCCCTCCACGGTGAGCAGCGGCGATCCGGGGAAGTACACCTCGCCCTCGGGGTAGCCGTGGATGTCGCCGGTGAAGCGGTAGTCGGCGAGGAAGCGCAGGGTCGCGTCGTCGACCACCCGCTGGTCGGCCAGCCAGTCGAGCTGCGGGCCGGTGAAGCGGAAGTTCTCCACGGCGTCGAGCACCCGGCCGGTGCCGGCGACCACGCCGTAGCGGCGGCCGTTGGGCAGGCGGCGGGTGAACACCTCGAAGACCGAGCGTCGGTGCGCGGCACCGCTGCGCAGGGCGGCCTGAAGCATGGTGAGCTCGTAGCGGTCGGTGAGCAGCGCAGTGGAGCGGTGCGCGGTGATGGCGTCCATGAGGATGATGCTACTACCACTTAGCGTCAGAGTGACGATTTCTCCGTCGCGATGTCGACCCGGATTCGCTCGGACGTCCCCCGGATGGAAGCATGAGGAAAGGGGGAGACGCGCCTTCACCCCGGTCAGCCGCAGAGGAGAGAGCCAGTCGTGAGTGTCGCGCCGGTCGAGATCGAGCGTCCGGAGGTCGAAGGCGTCCCTGCGGTGGAACCGGACACGCCGTGGGTGACCATCGTCCACAACGACCCGGTGAATCTCATGAGCTACGTCCAGTACGTGTTCCAGGCCTACTTCGGGTACCCGAAGGACAAGGCCCGCGCACTCATGATGGAGGTGCACACCAAGGGGCGCGCCGTCGTCTCCAGCGGCACCCGGGAGGAGATGGAGCGCGACGTGCAGGCGATGCACGGCTACGGGCTCTGGGCGACCCTCCAGCACGACTGACGCCGCACGGCCGCGCCGCCGGGCCGAGGCCGCGGGCGCACCCGCAGGACACCGCACACGCAGACCCACTAACACGCAGACGGGCTGATTCAGAACTCATGGCTGGGTTGTTCCAGAGCGCCGGCAAGGGCGCCGCCGCGATCGCACTCGACGAGGTGGAGGCCTCCATCCTCCGGTCGCTGGAGGTGCAGATGCTGGAGCTGATCGGCCCCGGCCCCGGCGGCGCCAACGAGGACCCGCTGGCCGCACTGTTCGCCGAGGGCCCGACGGAGGCCCCCGGTGACCCGGCGCTGGCCAGGCTCTTCCCCGACGCGTACGGCGAGCCGGGCGAGCCCGCGGACTCGGAGACCCGGGCGATGGCCGGCGAGTTCCGCCGCTACACCGAGCTCGACCTGCGCGCCCGCAAGCGCGAGGACGCCCTGAGCGTCGTCCGCGCCATCGACGGCCTCGGCGGCGACGGCGGCGTGCTCACCGTGCCCGCCGGGGAGTGCCCGCGCTGGCTGGGCGCCCTCAACGACCTGCGGCTCACCCTCGGCTCCCGCCTGGATGTCACCGAGGAGGACGAGGAGGGTCTGTACGCCCTGCCCGACTCCGACCCGCGCAAGCCGCTGGTGATGGCCTACCTCTGGCTCGGCGGCATGCAGGAGTCCCTGCTGGAGGCCATGACCGCCTGAGCCCGTCCAGGGCGGGTGCAACCACAACAGGGGCGCCCGTGAGCCTTGAGGGCGCGCCCGAGCCGCCCCGCATCCCCCCTGTCCGGCATCCGGACGGGGGGATGCGGCATTCGGGGCAGCTACTGTCGAATCCGGACATGACATGCTCAATTAACGCTCAGATGGACACCGGTATCCGTGCGCACCGTGGTACGACTTCTCACCTCCCCACGATCAAGGACGGTGCGCGCCCATGGCCGATCAGCGCTACGACGAGGCGGTCCACGCCGACCACGGCGAGGAGGGCTACGCGCGCGGACTGGGCAGCCGCCAGATCCAGATGATCGCCATCGGCGGCGCGATCGGCACCGGCCTCTTCCTCGGCGCCGGCACCGCCATCTCCAAGGCCGGCCCCAGCCTGATCCTCAGTTACGCGGTGGCCGGCCTGGTGATCTTCGTCATCATGCGCGCCCTCGGCGAACTCCTCACCTACCGCCCGGTCTCCGGCAGCTTCTCCGAGTACGCCCGGGAGTTCCTCGGCCCGTTCGCCGGCTTCGCCACCGGCTGGACGTACTGGCTGTTCTGGGTGGTCACCGGCATGGCCGAGACCACCGCCGCGGCGGTCTACGTGCGGTACTGGGCGCCCGGCGTTCCGCAGTGGGTCAGCGCACTCGCCTTCCTGGTGCTGCTCTACGGCGCCAACCTGATCTCGGTGAAGCTCTTCGGCGAGATCGAGTTCTGGTTCTCGATGGTCAAGGTCACCGCCATCCTCGGCATGATCCTCATCGGCATCGGCGTCCTCACCCTCGGATTCTCCGACGCCGGCGACACCGCGTCGGTCACCCACCTCTGGTCCGACGGCGGCTTCTTCCCCCAGGGCCTCGGCGCCACCGTGATGACCCTTCAGATCGTGATGTTCGCCTACCTCGGCGTCGAACTCGTCGGCGTCACCGCCGGCGAGAGCGAGGACCCGGCGCGGACCCTGCCGCGTGCCATCAACACCCTGCCCTGGCGGATCGCGCTCTTCTACATCGGCGCCCTGGTCGTCATCCTCTCGCTCGTCCCGTGGCGGGAATTCGCGCCCGGCGTCAGCCCGTTCGTCGCCGCCTTCGAGAAGGTCGGCATCCCGGCCGGCGCCTCCGTCATCAACTTCGTGGTGCTCACCGCGGCACTCTCCTCCTGCAACTCCGGCATGTACTCCACCGGCCGGATGCTGCGCGACCTCGCCCTGCGCGGCCAGGCCCCCGGCCGGCTCACCGCACTCAACTCCCGCCGCACCCCGGCCGCCGCCATCACCGTCTCCTGCCTGCTGATGGGCGTCGGCGTGCTGCTCAACTACCTCGCCCCCGGCAAGGCCTTCGAGTACGTCACCTCCGTCGCCACCGTCTGCGGCCTGTGGACCTGGGCGGTCATCCTGGTCGCCCAGATCCGCTACCGCCGCGCCTGGCAGGCCGGCCGGCTGCCCGCCCCCACCTTCAAGGCGCCCGGCGGCCTGTGGCCGAGCCGGCTCGCGCTCGCCTTCCTCGTCCTGGTCGTCGTCCTCATCGGCTTCGACGAGGACGCCCGGATCTCGCTGTACGTCTTCCCGGTCTGGGCCGCCCTGCTGGTCGTCGGCCACCTCGTGCTCGCCCGCACCCGACCCGAGACGCTGTACGGCGGCTCCGGCGACCAGGTGCACGCCGGCGCCGACCGCTGACGGCCGCCGGCGGCCGCGTATCACCGGCCGTCCGGCAGCCGAGACGGGAGCCGGTCCCGGGCCCTGCCCCGGGACCGGCGCTGGCTATCCTGGCCGCATGCTGACCATCACCCGAGAACTGCGCGACCGCATCGTGGCCCACGCCCGTGCCGACCACCCGGACGAGGCCTGCGGCGTGGTGGCCGGTCCGGAGGGCAGCGGCCGGCCCGAGCGGTTCATCCCGATGCTCAACGCGGCCCGCTCGCCCACCTTCTACGAGTTCGACTCCGGCGACCTGCTCAAGCTCTACCGCGAGATGGACGACCGCGACGAGGTCCCGGTGATCGTCTACCACTCGCACACCGCCACCGAGGCCTACCCCTCCCGCACCGACGTCAGCTACGCCTCCGAGCCCGAGGCGCACTACGTCCTGGTCTCCACCGCCGAGGGCAACGGCGAGGACGACCCGTACCAGTTCCGCTCGTTCCGCATCGTGGACGGCGAGATCACGGAGGAAGACGTCGAGGTCGTGGAGGAGTACGCGGCCTGACCCGGGCCCGCAGCGGCCGGCCCGCCGCCCGGCCGCGACCGGCCGGGCTCGGGGCGCGTCTCGCCATGGAATACGGAAACATCCGTATCGCGAGACGTGGATGCCGGAGCGGGGGCGGGAATCTATACGATGAGTCCATGCGTTCCGTCGATGTGACCAACCGGGCCCCAGGCATCCGCCTCGTGGCGCGCCTGCACGTCGACCTGTGCCGGCTCGCCAGTGCGATCTGTCCCGGCACCGCCGACGCCCACTGACTCGGCACCGCCAGCCCGCCCCGGCCACCCCGGGGCCGTCACCCCTGCCGCGCCGCGTGCGGCGGCCCACCCGACCCACCTCCACAGGAGCGCAGCCATGGCCATCGAGGTCCGCATCCCGACCATCCTCCGTACGTACACCGACGGCGCCAAGGCCGTCGAAGGCGCCGGCAACAACCTCGGCGAGCTGTTCCAGGACCTCGACAGCCGCCACCCCGGCATCGCCGAGCGCCTCTTGGACGCCGGCGAGCTCCGCCGCTTCGTCAACGTCTACCTGAACGACGAGGACGTCCGCTTCCTCGAGGGCATCAGCACCGCCCTCGCCGACGGCGACAGCATCACCATCCTCCCCGCCGTCGCCGGCGGCATGAAGTAATGCGCTACGACAGCCCCATCGAGGCCGTCGGCAACACCCCGCTGGTACGGCTGCCGCGCCTGTCGGCGGCCGTGCCCGGGAACGCCGACGGCCTGGTGAGCCTCTGGGCCAAGCTGGAGGACCGCAACCCCACCGGCTCGATCAAGGACCGCCCCGCCCTCCACATGATCGAGCGGGCCGAGGCCGACGGCCGGCTCACCCCCGGCTGCACCATCCTCGAACCCACCAGCGGCAACACCGGCATCTCGCTCGCCATGGCCGCCAGGCTCAAGGGCTACCGCATGGTCTGCGTCATGCCCGAGAACACCAGCGAGGAGCGCCGCGAGCTGCTCCGCATGTGGGGCGCCGAGATCATCTCCTCCCCGGCCGCCGGCGGCTCCAACACCGCCGTCCGGATCGCCAAGGAGACCGCCGCCCGGCACCCCGACTGGGTCATGCTCTACCAGTACGGCAACCCGGACAACGCCGGCGCGCACTACGCAGGCACCGGCCCGGAGATCCTCGCCGACCTGCCCACCGTCACCCACTTCGTGGCCGGCCTCGGCACCACCGGCACCCTGATGGGCGTCGGCCGCTACCTGCGCGAGAAGGTCCCCGGCGTGCAGATCGTCGCCGCCGAACCCCGCTACGACGACCTCGTCTACGGCCTGCGCAACCTCGACGAGGGCTTCGTCCCCGAGCTCTACGACGCCGAGGTGCTCACCACCCGCTTCAGCGTCGGCTCCGCCGACGCCGTCCGCCGCACCCGCGAGCTCCTCCAGCAGGAGGGCATCTTCGCCGGCGTCTCCAGCGGCGCCATCCTGCACGCCGCGATCGGCGTCGCCCGCAAGGCCGCCAAGGCCGGCGAGCGCGCCGACGTCGTCTTCGTCGTCGCCGACGGCGGCTGGAAGTACCTCTCCACCGGCATCTACACCGCCGAGTCCACCGAGGCCGCGGTCGACGCCCTGCAGGGCCAGCTCTGGGCCTGACCCCCGCAGACCCCCGAGGCGCGGCACCCCCACGGGTGCCGCGCCTCCGCCGTTCCGCCCCGCCGGAGCACCCGCCGCCGACCCCGCCACCGGACCCGGCCCGTTCTGGTGATTCCAGCCACAGCCCGGCACGGAGACGGGGGCAAAGTGCCGCGCGCCCCTTACCCTCGACAACGCGAAGGGGCACCACTACCGACAGGTAGTGCCCCGTCGGCGTGGACCATGACCCATCGGGGCGGAGGGGCTCGGCATGAAACTGACCGTGGTGGGGTGCTCGGGGAGCTTCCCGTCCGCCGAGTCGCCCTGCTCCAGCTACCTCGTCGAGGCCGAGGGCTACCGGCTCGTCCTCGACCTCGGCAACGGCGCACTCGGCGCCCTGCAGAAGTACACCGGCCTCTACGACGTCGACGCCGTCATGCTCAGCCACCTGCACGCCGACCACTGCGTCGACCTCTGCGCCTACTGGGTCGCCCGCAACTACCGCGTCGAGGGCTGCCCCGACCCCGTCCCCGTGTACGGACCCCACGGCACCGCCGAACGCCTCGCCCGCGCCTACGACATGCCGGAGGAACCGGGCATGAAGGAGGTCTTCGACTTCCGCCAGCTCGGCAACCTCACCTTCGGCCTCGGCCCCTTCCGCATCACCAGCACCCGGGTCAACCACCTCGACGCCGAGGCCTACGGCTTCCGCATCGAACACGGCGGCGCCTCGCTCGTCTACTCCGGCGACACCGGCGAGTGCGCCGACCTCGTCGAGCTCGCCCGCGGCGCCGATCTCTTCCTCTGCGAGGCCGCCTACACCGACGGCAAGGAAACCTTCCAGGCCATCCACCTCAACGGACGCGAGGCCGGCGAACACGCGGCCGCCGCCGGAGTCGGCCGCCTCGTCCTCACCCACATCCCCCCGTGGACCGACGCCGAACACAACCGCCGCGACGCCGCCGCCGCCTTCCCCGGCCCCGTCGACCTCGCCCGCCCCGGCGCCGTCTACGAACTGACCTGAAGGGCGCCCCCCACGGCTTGCTCACACCCGGGTCAGCCAGTGCCCGTACCGCCGGTCCCCGCCGGACACCACCGCCCGGTACGCATCCGCCAGACGCTTCGTCAACGGGCCAGGAGCCGAAGGCAGTTCACGGTCGTCCAGCGAACCGACCGGCGCGATCCCGGCCGCCGTCCCGCACACGAACACCTCGTCCGCCGCATACAGGTCCGACCGCAGCAGCCGCTCCACCCGCACCTCCACCCCCAGCCCCCGGGCCAGCGCCAGCACCGTGTCCTGCGTGATCCCCTCCAGCGCACCCGCCGCCACCGGCGGCGTCCGCAGCACCCCGTCCCGCACCGCGAACACGTTCTCCGCACTGCACTCGCTCACCGAACCGTCCGCAGCCAGCAGCAACGCCTCGTCGTACCCCGCGTCCGTCGCCTCCCGCCGCGCCAGCACCGAATTCAGGTACGGGCCCGTCGCCTTGGCCGCCGGCGGCACACAGTTCGGGTCCGTCCGCCGCCAACTGCTCGTCTTCAGCCGCAGCGGATGCGAAGCCGCCTGCTCCGGCCACTCCCACGACGCGATCACCGTCGTCGTCGCAGCCCCCCGCATGTCCAGCCCCATCGTGCCGTACCCCAGGAACGCGAAGTGCCGCACATAACAGGCACCCTGACCGTTCGCCCGGAGCAGCTCCACCGTGCCCGCCGCCAACTCCCCGACACCGTACGGCAGCGGAAGCCGCAGCATGCGCGCACTGCGCACCAGCCGGCGCAGATGGTCCTCCAGCCGGAACACCGCCGGCCCGTCCTCCGTCTCGAACACCCGGGTGCCCTCCAACACCCCCGTCCCGTAGTGCAGCCCGTGCGAGAGCACATGGACCCGCGCCTCCCGCCACGGCACCAGCGCACCGTCGAACCAGATCGAAGAAGCCTCTGCCATCGTCATGCACGCCATCCTGGCCGCCACCCGGGCCCCCGCGGCCGCCCCGCACAGGGGCTGAACCGGCCATGGCCGGGACCGGATCGACCGTCCCGGATGCTGGAATTCGCGGTCCGCCCACCGGGCCGCTGACTATCGTCCCCGCCGTGGAGCACAGCACCGCCCTCTACCGCCGCCTGCGCACCGACCCCGGCCGCCCCCTGCCCGAACTGCGCGACGAACTCGGCTGGAACGAAACCGAGTTCGACCGGGCAATCGGCGAACTCCGCGACCTCGGACTGCTCCAACCCACCACCGCCACCGGCAGCGGACTCGCCGCCGTCTCCGTCGCCTCCGCCGTCCGCCACCTCCTCGCCGACGCCGACGGACACCTCGCCGAACTCTTCACCGCCGTCCGCCGCACCCGCGACTCCGTCGAACACCTCCACACCCGCTACCTGCCCGCCCAGACCGACCCCGGCGACGAAGGCTCCCACCACCTCGTCCACGGCGCCGACCGCATCGCCGCCCTCCTCGAGGACGCCGCCCGCAGCGCCCGCACCGAAGCCCTCTCCCTGCGCCCCGGCCAGGACCACTCACCGACCGCCCTCGACGGCAAACTCGCCCGCGAACGCATCGCCCTCGCCCACGGCGTCCGGCTGCGCACCGTCTACCCGGCCGCCGCACTGCGCCACCCGGACGTGCTGGCCCACGTCCAGGAACTCACCGCGGCCGGGGCCGGCATCCGGGTCGCCCACACCCTGCCGCTGTGGCTGATCGCCGTGGACACCACGATGGCCGTGCTGCCCGCGCCCGGCGGCGCCCCGGACACCGCCCTCGTCGTCCGGGACCCGGCGGTCCTGGCAGTGGTCCGCGAGCTGTTCGAGTACTTCTGGGCGGCCGCCTGGGTGCCGCCCGACCTCCTCGGCCGCCCGGCGCCCGACGACCGCCACCGCGAGGTGCTGCGACTGCTCTCGGCCGGACTGACCGACCAGGCGATCGCCCGGAAGCTGGAGATCTCCGAGCGCACGGTGCGCCGCCTGGTCTCCGACCTGACCACCGACCTCGGCGCCCAGAGCCGCTTCCAGGCGGGCGTCCACGCGGCCCGCCTCGGCTGGATCTAGCGACTCGCGCCCACCCGCTGCCGCAGGCGGGCCAGGGCCAGTCGCGGCTCGCGGCGGGTGCCCAGCGGGACGAGTGCCGCCCGGCCCGGTACCCGGACGCCGCCGGTCAGCGCCACCCGGGTGGCACCGGCGCCGTCGGCGACCGCGGCCATCCCGACGATCAGGAACCGGCTCTGCAGCCAGCACCAGCCCGGCCGGAGCACCCCGTCGAACCGGGCCCGCATCCCGTACCGGCTGCGCGCCAGCGCCGCCACCCGCTCGCCGTCCCGGCGGGTCACGCGCAGGCTGTGCATGTCCGGCTGGAAGCGGCCGAACTCGCCCTCCAGGTCGGCCATGACCGCCCACACCCGGTCGAACGGCGCGTCGACCACGCCCTCGGTGACGTGGGCGCCGTGGATGCCCGCGGCCATCACGTGCAGCCGCCGCACCGGGTCCAGCGGGGCGGTCGGGTCGTCCGTCGTCATGCCGTCCACATCCTTCGGAATACGGTCCGGGCGCGGTGCAGCCGGGACTTCACGGTGCCCTCGGGGATGCCGAGCAGCCCGGCGGCGGCCCGCTCGTCCAGACCCTCGACGTCGCGCAGCAGCAGGACGGCCCGGTGCTCGGGGGAGAGCCGGCCCAGCACGTCCCGGATGTCCGCGGCGAGCTGCGCGTCCCCGGGCGAGGGCAGCGCGGCGAGTTCGGCGGGGGTGTCCCGGCCGTCCCGGCGGGCCGTCCGCACCGCCTCGCGGACGGCCAGCACCCGGACCCAGCCGTACAGCGCTTCCGGGTCCCGCAGCGAGCGCAGGCCCCGGAAGACGGCGGTGAGCGTCTCCTGCACCGCGTCCTGGCGGCCGGCCGCGGCGGCGGGCCCGCAGATCCGTCCGCAGATCCGCCCGACGTAGGGCGTGAGGTGGTCCAGCAGGTCGCTCATCGCGAGGGTGTCCCCGCGCCGGGCGGCGCGGGCCAGCGCCACACCGCGGGAGTGGTCGTCGGGATCAGCCACGGCGGAAGTCTCGCACCCGTCGGCGCGGGCCGAACCCGGCGGCTCGGGCCGCCGCCGCGCCGAAGCCGAGGCAGAGCGGGGTGTACAGCACCAGGTTGAGCAGGTGGAAGGTGCTGCCGGGGTCCGTGCCGAGGCCGCAGGCCCACACCAGCCCGGCCGCCCCGCGGAGCAGCAGCCCGACGGCCACGGCGGCGGTGGCCGGCCGGCAGAGCCGGGCGGTGCGGGGGCCGCCGAGGCCGTACGCGCGGGCGAGCACCGCGGCCGCTGCGGCCAGCAGTACGGCGGCGAGCGGCAGCACCACGGGCGGCGTGAACGGGACGTCGGCGTTGAGCACGGCCTGCGAGAGCGTACGGCTGTCGGCGGCGGGCCAGGTGAGGCCGGTGGCCCAGTACAGGTGGAGTGCGGCGTCGGCGGCCAGCAGTCCGGCCACCGCCGTTCCGGTGTGCTGCGCGGTGCGGTTCACCGGGTTCCCCCTCGGTTCGGTCGGCCGGGTCGGCCGGTCGGCGCGGTCCCGTCGACGGGCCGTCACGGGAGAGGGAGGAGCGGCCCCGGCCGGACGTTCCGTGTGTCCTGCCTCACACCGGGCGGGAACGGTGACGGACCCCGCCCCGAGCAGTGGGGCGGGGTCCGTGCGGCGGGGGAGCGGCGTCAGGCCTTGGTGACGTCCTCGACCTCGGTGTCGTCCTCGCGACCGGGGGTCTTGAGGTTGAACTTGGTGATCGCGAAGCGGAAGAGCACGTAGTACAGCGCGGCGAAGACCAGGCCGATCGGGATGATCAGCAGCGGGTGGGTGGCCTTGCTGAAACCGAGGCCGTAGTCGATCAGACCGGCCGAGAAGGTGAAGCCGGCGTGCACGCCGAGTGCCCAGGTGACGGCCATGGAGACGGCGGTCAGCACCGCGTGGATGGCGAACAGGACCGGGGCGATGAAGAGGAAGGCGAACTCGATCGGCTCGGTGACGCCGGTGACGAAGGAGGTCAGCGCCAGGGACATCATCATGCCCATCACGGCGGCGCGGCGCTCCGGCCGGGCGGCGTGGGCGATGGCGAGCGCGGCGGCGGGCAGCGCGAACATCATGATCGGGAAGAAGCCCGACATGAACTGGCCGGCGGTGGGGTCGCCGGCGAAGTAGCGGGTCAGGTCGCCGTGCACCACGGTGCCGTCGGCCTTGGTGTAGTCGCCGGTCTGGAACCAGGCGTAGGAGTTGACGAACTGGTGCATGCCGACCGGCAGCAGACCGCGGTTGATCAGGCCGAACGCGCCGGCACCGAAGGCGCCCGCGCCGATCAGGCTGTCGTTGAGGCTGCCGATCGCGTCGCCGACCGGGCCCCAGAGCAGTGCGAAGAGCACGCCGACGGCGGTGCCGACGAAGGCCATGATGATCGGCACCAGGCGGCGGCCGTTGAAGAAGCCGAGCCAGTCGACCAGCTTGGTGCGGTGGAACTTCTGCCAGAGTACGGCGCTGAGCAGGCCGATCACGATGCCGCCGAGCACGCCCGGGTTCTGGTAGGTGGGTGCGATCCACTTGCCGTCGGCGATGTGGCCCTCGGTGATCGGGAACGCGGTGAGCACGTTCTTGTACACCAGGAAGCCGACCAGGGCGGCGAGGGCGGTCGAGCCGTCGGCCTTCTTGGCGAAGCCGATGGCGATGCCCACCGCGAAGAGCAGCGGGAGGTTGCTGAACACGGCGTCGCCCGCCGTGCTGAACACCGCGGCGACCTTGTCCCAGCCGAGGCCGTCCTTGCCGAAGACGTCGTCCTGGCCGAGACGGAGCAGCAGGCCCGCGGCCGGCAGCACGGCGATCGGCAGCTGGAGGCTGCGGCCGATCTTCTGCAGGCCCTGGAGCGTGCTCTGGCCGATCTGCTTGATCGGGGAGGGGCCCGGTGCCGTAGCGGGCGCCGGTGCCTGCGCAGTCGTACTCATGGGGTGGTTCCTAACGGCAGGGCGGGTCGGTGGGGGTGCATCGGGGGCCGACTCGCAAACTGGTCTACACCACGAGTGGTGTAGACCAGTTTCTAACACGCGTCTGACGGAGGGGGGAACCCTGGAAAGCGCCGCAGGTGGGAAGCGCTATGAAATCGAAACCTTGTTGCGGATCGACGATCTTGACTGCGCTCGGTCACCCATCCTTTTGGCGAGTTGCGCAACAAATGGCCCTCAGGCCTTGGTCACGTCCTCGACCTGGTCCTCGTCCTCCCGGCCGGGCGTCTTCAGATTGAAGTGCACGATCACGAAGCGGAACAGCGCGTAATAGACCACCGCGAATCCCAGACCGATCGGAATGATCAGCCATGGTTTCGTCGCCAGCCCCCAGTTGATGACGTAGTCGATCAGTCCGGCGGAGAAGCTGAAGCCGTCGTGCACCCCCAGGGCCCAGGTCACCGCCATCGACGCGCCGGTCAGCAGGGCGTGCACGACGAACAGGGCGGGCGCGATGTAGGCGAAGGAGTACTCGATCGGCTCGGTCACGCCGGTGACGAAACTGGTCAGCGCCACCGAGGTCATCAGGCCGTAGATCTCCTTGCGCCGGTGCGGCTTCGCCGAGTGGGCGATGGCGAGCGCGGCGGCGGGCAGCGCGAACATCATGATCGGGAAGAAGCCCGAGGTGAACTGGCCGGCCGTCGGGTCGCCCGCCAGGAACCGCGGGATGTCGCCGTGCACGACCTCGTCCGTCCCCGGCTTGGTGTACTCGCCGAACTGGAACCACACGAAGGTGTTGATCAGCTGGTGCATGCCGATCAGCAGCAGCAGCCGGTTCGCCAGGCCGAAGATGCCCGCGCCGCCCGCGTCGAGATCGGCGAGCCACTGGGAGAAGTCGTTCATCGCCCGGCCGATCGGCGGCCACACCCACAGCGCCAGGCAGGCCAGCGCCAGCCCGCCCACCGCCGTGATCATCGGCACCAGGCGCCGGCCGTTGAAGAAGCCCAGCCAGTCCACCAGCTTCGTCCGGTGGAAGCGCACCCACAGCCAGGCCGACATCAGGCCGATCAGGATGCCGCCCAGCACGCCCGGGTTCTGGAACACCGCCGCGCTCGACGTGTCGGCCGAGAAGTCGATGCACTGGTTGCCCTGGATCGTGCCGGCGCACTGCTCCCGGTCCGGGAAGGCCCGCAGCACGTTGTAGTACACGAGGAAGCTCGTCACCGCCGCCAGCGCCGTCGAACCGTCCGACTTCTTCGCCATGCCGATCGCCACGCCGATGCAGAACAGCAGCGGAAGGCCCAGATTGGAGTCCAGCAGGGCGCCGCCCGCCGCCGCGAACACCTTCGCCACGTTGTCCCAGCCCAGGCCGTCCTTGCCGAACACGTCGTCCTGGCCCAGCCGGTTCAGGATGCCCGCCGCCGGCAGCACCGCGACCGGCAGCTGCAGGCTCCGGCCCATCTTCTGGAGCCCGCCGTAGAAGGACTGCCACCACGGTGTCGGCGCGGGCGCCGTACCTGCTGTACTCATCCGAGTCCTCCGCGTGCGGTCGTCGGCCCGTCCCGGGGTCCGTTCCGCCCATCCGCGGCATACACCTACTATTGGTGTAGACCACTTGGATGGGCGGGCGGACGCCGGACGGCAGCCCGATGATCGCCATCCTCCGACCCGGCCGCACCCCCGTGCGCGCCAAAATGGGCCAAAAGTGGACTGGCGTGGCAAACCACCCCGAAAAGGGAAATGCTTGTCGCGCCGCCGGCCGACACGGAACCTGAACCCGCGTCACCACACACCGGCACCACCGCACCACTGCAACGACGCGGCAACGGCACCCGACACCACCCCGCCGAACCGCCGACAGACAGGGAGACACACATGGCCAGCAAGGCAGAGAAGATCGTCGCCGGCCTCGGCGGAATCGACAACATCGTCGAGGTCGAAGGCTGCATCACCCGCCTGCGCACCGAAGTCGTCAACCCCGGCGTCGTCGACGAAGCCGCCCTCAAGGCCGCCGGCGCCCACGGCGTCGTCAAGATGGGCACCGCCATCCAGGTCGTCATCGGCACCGACGCCGACCCCATCGCCGGCGAAATCGAAGACATGATGGACTGACCCACCACCACACCACGGCCCGCCGCCCCCACCAGGACGGCGGGCCGCACCACACCCCACAACGACTACCCTCGATGCCTATGTCACGCATCGACGGCCGCACCCCCGACCAGCTCCGCCCCATCACCATCGAACGAGGCTGGAGCAAGCACGCCGAAGGCTCCGTCCTCGTCTCCTTCGGCGACACCAAAGTCCTCTGCACCGCCAGCGTCACCGAAGGCGTCCCCCGCTGGCGCAAGGGCACCGGCGAAGGCTGGGTCACCGCCGAATACTCCATGCTCCCCCGCGCCACCAACACCCGCGGCGACCGCGAATCCGTCCGCGGCAAGATCGGCGGCCGCACCCACGAAATCAGCCGCCTCATCGGCCGATCCCTCCGCGCCGTCATCGACCACCGCGCCCTCGCCGAAAACACCATCGTCCTCGACTGCGACGTCCTCCAGGCCGACGGCGGCACCCGCACCGCCGCCATCACCGGCGCCTACGTCGCCCTCGCCGACGCCATCACCTGGGCCCGCGACAAGAAGATCCTCCGCGCCAAGGGCCAGCCCCTCACCGGCGGCGTCAGCGCCGTCAGCGTCGGCATCATCGACGGCACCCCCATGCTCGACCTCCGCTACGAAGAAGACGTCCGCGCCGAAACCGACATGAACATCGTCTGCACCAGCGACGGACGCTTCGTCGAAGTCCAGGGCACCGCCGAAGGCGCCCCCTTCGACCGCGCACTCCTCGACCAACTCCTCGACCTCGGCACCCTCGGCTGCGCCGAACTCGACGAGATCCAGCGCAAGGCCCTCGGCCGACTCGAAGGCTGACCCCGCATTGTCGACCCGGCACAGGCCGCGGGCGCGCATCCTGTACACAGCGCGCCCGCAGCCCGTACCGTTCGGACCGGAACCGGAGGAACCGGCAGAGCACCACCCGCCGTCCCACACCACGGACCCGCGCGCCCACCACACAACGGAGGACACCCGATGCCGGACAGCCTCACCCGCTCCACCACCCTCGCCGTGGCCGGCCTCGTCCTCCTCCTCCCACTCAGCGCCGTCAGCTGCTCCGCCGCCCAGAAGGCCCTCGACTGCGGCAACACCGCCGTCCGCATCACCAACGACATCGCCCAGGCCGGCGACGCCTTCAACAACGCCGCCAACGACCCCGCCGCCGCCGGCCAGGCCCTCCAGACCCTCAAGAACGACCTCGACCAGATCAGCCGCAACTCCAGCGACACCGACGTCTCCCAGGCCGTCACCGACCTGCAGACCCAGGTCGACAAGGCCCAGCAGGCCATCGACAACAAGCAGGTCCCCGACCTCAAGCCGCTCGGCGACGCCGCCGGCAACCTCAGCAAGGCCTGCACCGGCTGACACACCCCCGAGCATGCGGCCCCTCGCTAGGGTGGGCCGCATGACTGCACGACGCCTCGTCCTCGCCACCCGCAACCGCCACAAGGTCGCCGAACTCCGCGACATCCTCGGCGACGCCGGACTCGACGTCGAACTCGTCGGCGCCGACGCCTACCCCGAGATCCCGGACGTCCCCGAGACCGGCGTCACCTTCGCCGAGAACGCCCTCCTCAAGGCCCACGCCCTCGCCGAGGCCACCGGCCACCCCGCCGTCGCCGACGACTCCGGCCTCTGCGTCGACGTCCTCGGCGGCGCCCCCGGCATCTTCTCCGCCCGCTGGTCCGGCAAGCACGGCGACGACCGAGCCAACCTCGAACTCCTCCTCGCCCAGCTCTCCGACATCGCAGAGCCCCACCGCGGCGCCCACTTCGCCTGCGCCGCCGCCCTCGCCCTCCCCGACGGCACCGAACGCGTCGTCGAAGGCCGCCTCCTCGGCACCCTCCGCACCACCCCCACCGGCGACGGCGGCTTCGGCTACGACCCCATCCTCCAGCCCCTCGGCGAGACCCGGACCTGCGCCGAACTCACCCCCGCCGAGAAGAACGCCATCAGCCACCGGGGCCAGGCCTTCCGCGCCCTCGCCCCGGTCGTCCGCGAGCTGCTGGGCTGACCCAACGCCGAAGGCCCGCCCTGGAGATCCCTCCGGGGCGGGCCTTCGTTTCTTAGGTTCGTGCGGCCGGAGGGATTCGAACCCTCACGGAGTTTCCTCCACTGGCACCTAAAACCAGCGCGGCTGCCCGTTACGCCACGGCCGCATGGCCCCAGTCTAGGGGCTGCGTCCGTGGCGACGACAGCGCCTTTGCGCTCGTGGCGCGGGTGCGCCTTTCAGTCGGTGCGCGTGCCGCGGCGGTTCTTGTTCCGACCGCAGTAGGTGTCGGTCGTGGCATGACAGTTGGGGCAGAGCAGCCGGACGTTGCCGGGTCGGTTGTCCGACCAGTCTCCGTTGATGTGGTCGACCTCCAGGGTCATCGGCCTTCCTCGCCAGACCGGGCCGGTGCCACAGTCCGTGCACTCCTCGGGGAGGCCCATTTCGAGCAGGGCTTGGCGGATTCGGCTGCCTGGCAGCCGCTTGGCGTCCGCGGGCCGCCGCACGAGTACCTGGTCCGGACGCAGGCGACGCCCGGAGCGCTGGCCTCGGTTGTGCGCCTGGCCCGTGAAGTGCGAGGTGTCAATCCCAAACGCCTTGATGCGCCGTCCGACGTGTTGCTGGGTTCCCCCTGACGAGCGCTGGCCAAGGTAGCGGACCACCCCGGCGATGCTGTGGCACGCGGCGACTGCCTCTTCGAGCCGCTCCTTCGTGTAGACGACGCCCCTTACCCGGAAGTGAGAGGTGTCCACCCCGTGGAGGTTGAGCTGACTCCGTAGGTACCGCCGGTTGTTCGTCTCGGGTTCCTTGCCGAGCGCGACCAGCATCTCGTCGATCGACGAGGCCTCCGCCGCCGTCGTGGCGAGGAGTTCGCGGGTGTATCTGACCTGCATGTGTGCCCCCGTGTGGGTTCCTGTGTTCGGTACCCGTCCCCCAGTGTGGAAACGAGCGGGCGGGGCGGGGGTCACGGGGGAGTTCAGCGGTTTATTGGTACAGACCTATTGACCGGGATGGTCCAGACCACATAGCTTCGGCGCACTCTGTGGTTCGGCGGCCGGGTGGTTGACGGTGCGTCGGCTGCGGTGTGTCCGACCCTCCCCCACTTGCGCGTCCGGCTTCCCCACTCGGACGTGCCGACACTCTCTCCTGGAGGACCGAGTGTTGAACCGAACCCTGACGGCGCAGCGTCGTACTGCCGTCGGCAGCCACCGGGCGTCCGGCCGGCGGGCGGCTGCGGCCGCCACGGCTGCGGCCGGTCTGGCGGGCCTGCTGCTGGCGACGCTGGGTGCGTCGCCCTCGCAGGCGGCCGCCGACAACCAGTCCTGTCGCCCCGACGGCATGTACACCACCCCGGGTGTGGACGTCCCGTACTGCGACGTCTACGACACTGCGGGCCGCGAGAAGATGGGCGCCGATCACCAGCGCCGGATCATCGGCTACTTCACGGGCTGGCGCACGGGCCAGGACGGCACCCCGGCCTATCTGGTGAACAACATCCCGTGGGACAAGGTCACCCACCTCAACTACGCCTTCGGCCATGTCGGCAGCGACAACAAGCTGTCCGTGGGCACGGACTCGGCGACCAATGCGGCGACCGGGATGACCTTCCCGGGTGTGGCCGGTGCGGAGATGGATCCGAGCCTGCCGTACAAGGGCCACTTCAATCTGCTGACGAAGTTCAAGAAGCAGTACCCGAATGTGAAGACCTTGATTTCGGTGGGTGGCTGGGCCGAGACGGGCGGTTACTTCGGGGACGACGGGAAGCGGGTGGCCTCGGGCGGCTTCTACTCGATGACGGTGAATGCGGACGGGTCGGTCAACCAGGCCGGTATCAACACGTTCGCGGACTCGGCGGTCGACTTCGTCAAGAAGTACGGCTTCAACGGCGTCGACATCGACTACGAGTACCCGACCTCGATGAAGGACGCCGGCAACCCGCTGGACGCGGCCATCTCGAACGCGAAGCGCGGTTCGCTGGTCAAGGGTTACGCGGCGCTGATGAAGACGCTGCGTGAGAAGCTCGACCGGGCGGGTGCGGCGGACGGCAAGCACTACATGCTGTCGGTCGCGGCGCCGTCCTCGGGCTATCTGCTGCGCGGCATGGAGACGTTCCAGGTGACGCAGTTCCTGGACTACGTCAACATCATGTCGTACGACCTGCACGGTGCCTGGAACAAGTACGTGGGTCCGAACGCCTCGTTGTACGACGACGGCAAGGACGGCGAGCTGGAGGCGGCCAATGTGTACGGCACCTCGCAGTACGGCGGCATCGGCTACCTGAACACGGACTGGGCGTACCACTACTTCCGCGGTGCGATGCCGGCCGGCCGGATCAACATCGGTCTGCCGTACTACACCCGCGGTTTCAAGAACGTGACCGGTGGCACCAACGGCCTGTGGGGCACTGCCTCGACGTCGACCTGCCCGGCGGGTTCCGGCCTGACGGCCTGCGGTGACGGTGCGGTCGGCATCGACAACCTGTGGCACGACCTGGACGACAACGGCAAGGAGTCCCCGGCGGGCTCCAACCCGATGTGGCACGCCAAGAACCTGGAGAAGGGCATCGTCCCGGACTACCTCTCCAGGTACGGCCTGACGGACACCGCGCTGCAGGGTTCGTACACCCGCAACTACAGCTCCCAGCTGGTGGCGCCGTGGCTGTGGAACGACAGCAAGAAGGTGTTCCTGTCCACCGAGGACGAGGAGTCGGTGGGTGCCAAGGCCGACTACGTGGTGAACCAGGGCGCCGGTGGCGCGATGATCTGGGAGTTGGCGGGCGACTACCGCTGGGACGCGGCCGCGAACGGCGGCAAGGGCGAGTACGTGCAGGGTTCGACGCTGACCTCGCTGATGTACGACAGGTTCAAGGCGGCTTCGGCGTACGGTGCGACGCGTTCGACGATCGCGCTGCCGCAGCAGATCCTGCCGATCGACGTGTCGTTCACCAACTTCGCGCTGGGTGACTCGAACTACCCGATCAACCCGAAGATCCACATCGTCAACAACTCGACGGTGACCCTGCCGGGCGGCACGGAGTTCCAGTTCGACTACGCGAACTCGGCGCCGGGCAACGCCAAGGACCAGTCGGGCTTCGGTCTGACGGTGATCCGGCAGGACCACACCGCGGCGAACAACGTGGGCGGTCTGAAGGGCGTGTACAACCGCGTGTCGGTGAAGCTGCCGAGCTGGCAGTCGCTGGCGCCGGGTGCGTCGATCGACATGGACTTCGTCTACTACCTGCCGGTGTCGACGCCGGCGAACTGGACGGTCAACGTCGGCGGCACGCTGTACGGCCTGACCGGTGACCTGACCCGCGGTTCGAGCGGTGCGACCTCCTCGCCGAGCGCCTCGGCCTCCGGCTCCTCGTCGGCCAGCCCGTCGGCCTCGGCCAGCGCCTCGTCGAGCAGTTCCGCGAGCAGCTCGGCCAGCCCGACCGGCGGCACCTGCACCGCGCCGGGCTGGAACGCGGCGACCGTCTACGCCACCGCCGGTACCAAGGTGTCCTGGAAGGGCCGCCAGTACAGCAACAAGTGGTGGACGCAGGGCGAGGACCCCTCGACCACCGGTCAGTGGGGTGTGTGGAGCGACCTCGGTCCGTGCTGAGTGACCTGAGGTGAGGAACGGCGGTGGCGGTCGACCCGGTCGGGGGGTCGGCCGCCACCGCTGCTGTCGCGCCCCTGAAGACGGCCCTACTGCTCGAGGTCGGCGCGCATGGCGGCGAAGAGCTTGGCGGCCGCGGCGGGGGTGGACTGCGGGAAGAGCGCGACGGCGGCGGTGGAGGAGTCGGCCCAGCCGCAGAGTGCGTCGGCGCCGTAGGGCAGGCATTCGAGGCTGCCGCCGAGCGGGCCGGCCGCGTAGGCGGTGCCGGTGCCGGGGTCGCCCTTGGAGCCGTTGCCGGCGGCGTAGTCGATGAGGCCGCGCCACAGGTGCTCGCGGCGCTTGTTGGTGTCCTCGGGGACGTTGTCGACGCCGACGAAGAGGATGCGGCGGCCGGAGGTCTGGCCGATCCGGTCGTAGTTCTCGACGACGAGGTTCATGCCGTCGCGCATCTCGCCGGGGTCGACGGGGACGTCGGTGACGGTGCCGTCGCCGGTGGACTTGGTGAGGCCGCCGGCGTGCTGGGCGGAGACGACGGTGTGCTTGCCGCCGGCCTTGGCGCTCTGCTTGGCGGTGGCGGACGGGGCGGCGGCGGGGCTGCTGGGCGCGGTGGCGGGGGTGGTGGTGCCGGCGGGCGGCGGGGCGTCGGCGGTGGTGCCGGCCTCCGGGTCGCAGGCGGTGAGGGTCAGGGCGGCTGCCAGGGCGCCGGCGGCGAGGAGGCTGCGGGCGGTGCGGGGTCCGATGCTCGGCACGGTGTCTCCTGGGTGCGTGGTGGGCGCGGGCTGCTCGACCCGACGCCGACAGACGCTAGCGGCCGGCGGCCCCGGCCCCGGGGGCCTTGTCCGTCCCAGAACCCCATCGGTACACATCGGTGACACGGTGACAGCCCGGTGCGGTGGCGGAAACGCCGCGGCGGGCACCGGGAGTCCCGGTGCCCGCCGCGTGCCGTCGGGGTGTCAGGCGCCGATCCTCAGGTCGCGCAGCAGCTTGGCGACGTGGCCGGTGGCCTTGACGTTGTAGAGGGCGTGCTCGACCTTGCCCTCCTCGTCGACGACGACGGTGGAGCGGATGACGCCGACGACGGTCTTGCCGTACAGCTTCTTCTCGCCGTAGGCGCCGTACGCCTCCAGCACCGACTTGTCCTCGTCGGCGACCAGTGTGACCTTGAGGTTCTCCTTCTCACGGAACTTGCCGAGCTTCTCCGGCTTGTCGGGGGAGACGCCGATGACGTCGTAGCCGGCGCCTGCGAAGACCTCCAGGTTGTCGGTGAAGTCGCAGGCCTGGGTGGTGCAGCCGGGGGTGAGGGCGGCCGGGTAGAAGTACACGATCACCTTGCGGCCGAGGTGGTCGGCGAGGGACACCTGGTTGCCGTCGGCGTCGGGCAGGGTGAAGGCGGGGGCGGTGTCGCCCGCCTTGAGGCGCTCGCTCACGGTGGATCTCTCCTCGTGCTGGACGGGTGGTCGTACCCCGGCAAACCTACCCCTGTTGGTGGGTGGCGCTGCGCGGCGCGTGTGGCGAGCTGACACACTGTGCGTGTCGCACAGGACAGCATCAGTGATTGGGGTGGCTCTCGTGGCCCAGGCGAGCAAGGACAAGGCGGCGCGGACGACGGCCCAGATCGAGGCGGACATCGCGCAGGCCCGTGAGCGGCTCGCGACGACGCTGGACGAGCTGGCGATGCGGGTGCACCCCTCGACGGTCGCGGCGCAGACGAAGGCCCGGATGCTCGGGGCTGTGGAGCAGAAGGCCGGCCGTGCGTACGTGGCGGCCAGTGGGGCGCTGGAGCAGGTGAAGGCCGGTTTCACGGACGAGAAGGGCCGGCCGCGGCCGGAGCGGGTGGTGCCTGCGGCGCTGGTCGGTCTGGGTGTGGTGCTGCTGGTGGCGTCGACCCGTCGGCGCCGCCGCGGCTGAGCGCGTCGGGGAGGGGCCGGGACGCAACTGCGTCCCGGCCCTTTCCGTATGGCGGGCACCGGCGGGCCCGACGTGCACCCGGGGGCCGTCGGGCGGGTACGGTCGGGGCGTGAGCAAGAACCACGAGCAGAGCGCGCAGTACGACGAGTCCCGGCACGAGCGGCTGGGGGAGAAGCTGCCGATCAGGATGTTGCACGACCGGGTGCTGGTGAAGACGGAGGTCGGGGAGGGGGAGCGCCGTTCGACGGGCGGCATCCTCATTCCGGCGACGGCGGAGCTGTCGCGGCGGTGCGCCTGGGCGGAGGCGGTGGCGGTCGGCCAGAGCGTGCGGTCGGTGGAGCCGGGGGACCGGGTGCTGTACGACCCGGAGGACAAGCTGGAGGTCGAGGTCCGCGGGGCGACGTACGTGCTGCTGCGAGAGCGGGATCTGCATGCCGTGGCGGCCGAGCGGCTGACGGGGGCGGAGGGGTCGACCGGCCTCTACCTGTGAGACCGGGGCCCGTGCGGCCGGGCCCGTGCGGTGGGCGGCCGGGGCCGCCGGCCGGGAGGGCCGGCGGCGGGATCAGAGTCCGGCCGGGCCGGTGGGCCGGGGTGCGGGGGCTGGTGCGGGCGCTGCGGCGGGCCGGCCGGCCGCGGGGCGCTTGGGGGCGGGTGCGGGGCGCTTCGGTGCGGGGGCCTTGGGCTTCGGCTTCGGCTTGGGCTTGGGCTTGACGGGCTGGGGTGCCTTGGGGGCCTGTGCGGTGGGGGTGGGCGGTTCGGTGTTGCCGGGGCCGGGCTGCAGGTCGAACTGGGTGACGGGGGTGCCGCCGAGGGCGCTGGCCATGTAGGCGGTCCAGATGCGGGCGGGGAAGGTTCCGCCGTTGACGCGTTCGTACCCGGCGGTGCCGGCCAGGGACTCCTTGGCGTGGGTCTTGGTGTTCTCGCGGAACAGGCCGACGACGGAGGCGAGTTCGGGGGTGTAGCCGGCGAACCAGGCGGAGCGGTTGTCGTCGGTGGTGCCGGTCTTGCCGGCGGCGGGGCGGCCGAGTGCCTGGGCGGTGGCGCCGGTGCCGTTGGGGCCCGCGGTGTCGCGCAGGACGTCGGTGACGGCGTCGGCGCTGGTGCGGCTGACGGCGGTGGTGGCGTCGTGCGAGGGGAGCGGGGGCTTCTCTCCGGTGGCGGGGCGGTCCAGGGCGGTGACGGCCCAGGGGCGGACGGCCTGGCCGTGGTTGGCGAGGGCGGCGTAGACGGCGGCGAGGTCGAGGGCGCTGGGGGTGGCGGTGCCGAGCGTCATGGAGCTGTGGTCGGGGTCCATGCCCTGGAGGCTGTCGGGGAGGCCGAGGCGGATGGCGGTGCGGCGGACGTTGTCGAGTCCGGCGTCGATGCCGAGCTGGGCGTAGACGGAGTTGACCGAGCGCATCATGGCCTGGCGCAGGGTGATCTGCCCGTGGTCCTCGTCGTCCTCGTTGGGCGGGGCGTAGGGGGTGGGGCCGCCGACGACGAGGCGGCCGCTGGTGCCGTCGTAGAGGGTCTGGGTGGTGATGGGTTTGCCGTCCTGGGTGGTGCGGTCCCCTTCGAGGGCGGCGGCGAGGTCGATGGGTTTGAAGGTGGAGCCGACCTGGTTGTCCTGCCGGAGGGCGTCGTTGTAGGGCTGGACGGCGTAGTCGGGGCCGCCGTACGCGGCGACGATGCGGCCGGTGGCGGGTTCGACGGAGGCGCCGGCGACGCGGACGTCGGTGTCGGTGCGGGGGCGGCCGACGGGGTCGAGTTCGGCGGTGAGTTCCTGTTTGACGGCGTTGACGAAGGCGTCCTGGCGGTTCTTGTCGAAGGTGGTGGTGATGCGCCAGCCGCCGGCTTTGAGGGTGGCGGTGTCGAGGACGCCGGTCTGGGTGAGCCAGTCGTCGGCGATGTCGACGAGGTAGCCGGCCTGGCCCTGGAGTCCGCCGGCGGCCTTGGGTTCGAGGACGTCGGGGAAGGCGGTGGCGGCGCGGGCGGCCGGGTCGAGGAAGCCGAGGGTGACCATGCCGTCGAGGACGTAGTTCCAGCGGGCGACGGCCTTGTCGCGGTTGGCGGGTGAGGCCGTTTTGACGTCGTAGGCGCTGGGGGCCTGGAGGAGGGCGGCGAGGTAGGCGCCCTGGGCGACGTCGAGGTGGGCGGCGTCGGTGCCGAAGTAGGCGCGGGCGGCGGTCTGGATGCCGTAGGCGCTGCGGCCGAAGTAGCTGGTGTTGAGGTAGCCGGCGAGGATGGCGTCCTTGCTGTCCTGGCGGTCGACCTTGAGGGAGATGAAGAGTTCCCGGACCTTGCGGGTGAGGGTCTGTTCCTGCGTCAGGTAGTAGTTCTTGACGTACTGCTGGGTGATGGTGGAGCCGCCCTGGAAGGCGCGGCCGGATGCGCCGAGGTGGGTGGCGTTCTGCCAGGCGGCGCGGACCATGCCTTTGAGGTCGATGCCGCGGTTGCGGTAGAAGGTGCGGTCCTCGGCGGAGACGACGGCGTTGCGGACGTGGTCGGGGATCTGCGAGAGGGGGACGTCCTCGCGGTTGACGGCGCCGGTGCGGGCGATCTCGGTGGTGCCGTCGGCGTAGTAGTAGACGTTGCTCTGGGCGAGGGCGTGCGCGTTGGGGTCGGGCACGGGGACGGTGAGGTAGAGGGCGGCGAAGGCGGCCGCGGCGAGCAGCAGGGTGCCGGCGAGGGCGGCGAGGGCGGTCCGCCAGGTGGGGAGGAGGCGGCGCCAGCGGGGGAGGCTGCGGCGGTGTTCGCGGCGGGCGAGGCGGCGCAGGCGGCGGTGTTCGCGGCGGGTCGGCGGCTGCGGGCCGGTCTCGCGGGGGCGGCCGCCGTCGCGGTGGGGGCGGCGCGGGCCGGGGGCGCGGCGGGGTGCGGTGCGGGTAGGGGCGCCGGATGCTTCGGCGGAGGTGCCGGCAGGGGTGTCGGTGGTCCGCTGGGCGGGCGGGTCGGTGCGCGTGGCGGTGTCCTGCCCGGGGCGGTGGTCGCTGTCGCCCGCCGGGTTGTTGGCTCGCTGCGCTCGGTTCATGGGGCAATTATGGGCGATTTGACCCGTAATCAGGTGTTTTCGCCGGTCGGCCCGGCCGTGCCGGAATTCGGCTGCGGGAGCGGTGGCCCGGCGCTACGGTGAAAGGTGACAACCGCATAGCGCAGCGCAAGAGGCCAGCTCCGCCCGCCGTCCCCGGACCCCCGGGGTGTGCCGGTCGGAGCCGATCGCGGCTGCCCGTGCGCCCGCACGGGCGGTCGGCATGCGCGTGCGCCGACGGGCCCGCGACTGCGGGCCGAAAAGTCGACAAGGAGACAATATGTCGAGTGTCGAAGGGTCCGCCGGGACCGACAGGGAGAAACCCGGGAGGGCGGCGGCCGCCGATCCGCCCGGACGTGCCCCGGGCGGCGCCCTCGCCGTCCACCGGGCCGTGGCGGCCGGCGCCTTCCGCCGCTACTCCACCTACCGCGCCGCCACCGTCGCCGGCGCCGTCACCAACACCGTCTTCGGCTTCATCCTCGCCTACACCTTCCTCGCCCTCTGGCAGGCCCGACCCGGCCTCGGCGGCTACGACACCGACCAGGCCGTCGCCTACATCTGGATCAGCCAGGCCCTGCTGGTCACCGTCGCCGTCTGGGGCGGCGGCTTCCAGGACGACATCCAGGAGCGCTTCCGCACCGGCGACATCGCCGTCGACCTCTACCGCCCGGTCGACTTCCAGGCCTGGTGGCTCTCCGCCGACCTCGGCCGCGCCGCCTTCCACCTGCTCGCCCGCGGCACCCTCCCCACCCTCGCCGGCGTGCTCGCCTTCGGCATCCGGCTGCCCGGCTCCCCGCTGGTCTGGGCGGTCTTCCTGCTGTCCGTCCTGCTCGCCGTCACCGTCAGCTTCGGGCTGCGCTTCCTCGTCGCCCTCACCGGCTTCTGGCTGCACGACTCCGAAGGGGTGCGGGCCGTCGTCCTGGTGGTCGCGATGTTCTTCTCCGGCATGCTGCTGCCCATCACGCTCTTCCCCGGGTGGCTCGGCGACCTCGCCGCCGTACTGCCCTGGTCCGCACTGATCCAGATCCCCACCGACGTCCTCCTGGAACACCGCACCGGCACCGCACTCGCCGCCGGCCTCGCCTTCCAGCTCGCCTGGGCCGCCGTCCTGCTCGCCCTCGGCCGGGCCGTCCTCGCGCTCGCCGTCCGCAAGGTGGTGGTGCAGGGTGGCTGACGTCCCCACCGCCCGCCCCTCCCGGTGGGCCACCGCCCGCTGGGCCGTCCGCGCCTGGTGGCTGATGGCCGGCATGTGGACCCGCTCGACCATGTCCTACCGGGCGTCCTTCGCCCTCATGCTCACCGCCAACCTCGCCATCACCTCCCTCGACTTCCTGGTCGTCGTCCTGATGTTCCGCCACACCGACACCCTCGGCGGCTGGACCCTCCCCGAACTCGGCTTCCTCTACGGCACCTCCGCCCTCGCCCTCGGCACCGCCAACCTCTTCGTCGGCTCGATCGACGCCCTCGGCGACCGCATCCGCACCGGCGCCCTCGACACCATGCTGGTGCGGCCCGCACCCGCCCTCGCCCAGCTCTGCGCGGAACGCTTCTCGCTGCGCCGCCTCGGCCGGCCCGTCCAGGCCGCCGCCGTCCTCGGCTGGTCGATCACCGCGCTGCCCGTGCACTGGACGGCCGACCGCATCCTGCTCGTGCCCGCCCTGCTGGTCTGCGGCAGCGTCATCTTCGCCTGCCTGTTCGTCGGCGGCGCCACCCTGCAGTTCTGGTGGGGCGAGGCCCGCGAGCTCCAGAACTCCCTCACCTACGGCGGCGCCACCCTGCTCCAGTACCCGCCCACCGTCTTCGCCAAGGAACTCGTCGCCGGCACCGTCTTCGGCATCCCGCTCGCCTTCGTCAACTGGCTGCCCGCCCTGCACGTCCTCGGCCGGCCCGACCCGCTCGGCCTGCCCGCCGCCTTCCAGTACGCCTCACCGCTGGCCGCCGCCGTCTGCGTCCTCGCGGCCGCCCTCGCCTGGCGGGCCGGCCTGCGCGCCTACCAGGGCACCGGCACCTGACCCCCGCCCGACCCCGCAGCACCGCCCGCCGACGAACAGGAGCCCACCATGGCACTCATCGAACTCGACGACGTCCGCCGCACCTTCACCGTCCGCACCCGCGCCGGGCGGTTCCGCCGCGAACGGCGCGAGGTGCACGCCGTCGACGGCCTCAGCTTCACCGTCCGCGCCGGCGAATGCGTCGGCTACATCGGCCCCAACGGCGCCGGCAAGTCCACCACCGTCAAGATGCTCACCGGCATCCTCGTCCCCACCTCCGGCCGGCTGCGCGTCGCCGGCGTCGACCCCGCCCGCGACCGCACCGCCCTCGCCCGCCGGATCGGCGTCGTCTTCGGCCAGCGCACCACCCTCTGGTGGGACCTCCCGCTGCGCGACTCCTACGAACTCGCCCGCCGCATCCACCGCATCCCCGACGCCCGCTACCGCGCCAACCTCGACCGCTGCGTCGAACTCCTCGACCTCGGCGCCATCCTCGACACCCCCGTCCGGCAGCTCTCGCTCGGCCAGCGGATGCGCGGCGACCTCGCCGCCGCCCTCCTCCACGACCCCAGCGTGCTCTACCTCGACGAGCCCACCATCGGCCTCGACGTCGTCAGCAAGGCCAAGGTCCGGGCCTTCCTCCGCGAGGCCAACCGCAGCCGCGGCACCACCGTGCTGCTCACCACCCACGACCTCGTCGACATCGAGCAGCTCTGCGACCGCGTCATGGTCATCGACCACGGCCGGCTCGTCCACGACGGCGACCTCGACGGACTGCACACCGCCGGCGAGAGCGAGCGCACCCTGGTCGTCGACCTCGCCGAGGCGCACCCGCCGATCCGGGTGCCCGGCGCCCGGGTGGTCAAGGTCGACGGCCCCCGCCAGTGGCTGGCCTTCCCCGCCCGGGAGAGCGCCGCGCCGATCGTCGCCGCGGTCGCCGCCCGCTACCCGCTGGCCGACCTGTCCGTCCGCGAACCCGCCATCGAGGACGTCATCGCCCGGATGTACGCGGGCGCCGTCATCGGCTGAACCGCCCGGCCCGCCGGCCCCGCCCCCTGATCGCCGCCCGGCCCGGTGACGCGATCAGGACGGCGGGCGCGGGGCAGACTGTCGGGGTGAGCGTCGAACAGAGAACCGGAACGGCCTCCCGACCTCCCGGCGGGGTCAGCTTCACCGAGGCCGACGAGCGCAAGCGCCAGGGCGTACGGCGGATGAAGACCATCGCCACCGGCCTGCTGGCCTTCGCCACGGCCGTCTTCGCCCTCGCCACCTGGGCCTCCGCCGCCGGGGCCGGCGCCTGGGCCGGCTACGTCGCGGCCGCCGCCGAGGCCGGCATGGTCGGCGCCCTCGCCGACTGGTTCGCGGTGACCGCGCTCTTCCGCCACCCGCTCGGCCTGCCCATCCCGCACACCGCGATCATCCCCACCAAGAAGGACGCCTTCGGCAAGTCCCTCGGCGACTTCGTCGGCGACAACTTCCTCTCCCCGTCCGTCGTCCGCGCCAGACTGGAGGCCATCGGCATCGCCCGCCGGCTCGGCGAGTGGCTCGCCGCACCCGGCAGCGCCGAACGCGTCACCCGCGAGGCCGCGGCCGCCCTGCGCGGCGTCATCGCCGTCCTGCGCGACGAGGACGTGCAGGCCGTCGTCGCCGAGGCCGTCACCCGCCGGGCCGCCGCCACCCCCGTCGCCGAACCCGCCGGCCGCCTGCTCGGCAAGGTCGTCGCCGACGGCGGACACCACGGCGTGGTCGACCTGGTGAGCGTCCGCGTCCACCACTGGCTCACCGAGCACCACGAGGACATCGTCCAGCGGGTCACCAGCAAGACGCCCGGCTGGACGCCCAAGTTCATCGACCACCAGGTCGGCGAACGGGTCTACAAGGAGCTGATGCGGTTCGTCACCGACATCCGCGACGACCCCCGGCACCCCGCCCGCGGCGCCATCGACAACTTCCTCGCCGACTTCGCCACCGAGCTCCAGCACGACCCCGACACCATCGCCCGGGTCGAGCACGCCAAGGCCGACCTGCTGGAACGCCCCGAGGTGCAGGACCTCATCGCCTCCTCCTGGGACGCCGTCCGCACCCTCGTCCTCGGTGCCGCCGAGGACGAGCAGAGCGAACTGCGCCGGCGCCTGCGCGACGGCCTGCGCTCCCTCGGCCGGCGGCTGGCCACCGACCCCCGGCTCCAGGCCAAGACCGACGGCTGGCTGCAGGACGCCGCCGCGTACGTCGTCGAGACCTACCGCGAGGAGATCACCGCGCTGATCTCCGACACCGTCGCCGGCTGGGACGCCGACGACGCCTCCCGCAAGATCGAGGCCAACGTCGGGCGCGACCTCCAGTTCATCCGGATCAACGGCACGGTCGTCGGCGCGCTCGCCGGGCTGCTCATCCACACCGTCGCGGTCGCCCTCGGCGGGTAGCCCGGTCCGCTGGATAGCATGCGATGTCCGCCGACGTACGAAGGAGCAGAGCGGTGACCGAAGGCAACAAGGGGATCGAGGCGTTCATCGCCGCCATGCCCAAGGCGGAACTGCACGTGCACCACGTCGGGTCCGCGTCCCCCCGGGTGGTGGCCGAGCTGGCCGCCCGGCACGAGGGCCGCAGCAAGGTCCCGGTCGACCCGCAGGCCCTCGCCGAGTACTTCACCTTCACCGACTTCGCGCACTTCATCGAGGTGTACCTGAGCGTCGTCGACCTGATCCGCGACGCCGAGGACGTCCGGGCCCTGACCTACGGCGTCGCCGAGGACATGGCCCGCCAGCACATCCGCTACGCCGAACTGACCATCACCCCGTACTCCTCGGTCAGCCGCGGCATCCCGGACGTCGCCTTCATGGAGGCCATCGAGGACGCCCGCAAGGCCGCCGAGAAGGAACTCGGCGTCGTGCTGCGCTGGTGCTTCGACATCCCCGGCGAGGCAGGCCTGGCCGCCGCCGAGGAGACCGCCCGCCTTGCCGTCGACCTCGCCCCCGAGGGCCTGGTCAGCTTCGGCCTCGGCGGCCCGGAGATCGGCGTGCCGCGCCCCCAGTTCAAGCCCTACTTCGACCGGGCCCGCGCCGTCGGCCTGCGCAGCGTCCCGCACGCCGGCGAGACCACCGGCCCGCAGACCGTCTGGGACGCCCTGCGCGACCTCGGCGCCGAGCGGATCGGCCACGGCACCCAGGCCGTCCACGACCCCGCCCTGGTCGACCACCTCGGCGAGCACCGCATCCCGCTGGAGGTCTGCCCGACCTCCAACATCGCCACCCGGGCCGTCGAGCGGATCGAGGACCACCCGATCAAGCAGATGGTCGACGCCGGCCTGCTCGTCACCGTCAACAGCGACGACCCGCCGATGTTCGGTACCGACCTGAACACCGAGTACGCCGTCGCCGCCCGCCTGCTCGACCTGGACGAGGCCGGGGTCGCCGCCCTCGCCAAGAACGCCGTCGAGGCCTCCTTCCTCGACCCGGCCGGCAAGGCCCGGCTGGCCGGCGAGATCGACGCCCACCTGGCGGCCTGGAAGGGCTGAACCGCCCGGAAGCGCCGAGACGGCCTCCCCGGGAAGCACCCGGGGAGGCCGGGGTGGGAACAGCCCCCGGGGGAGGGGATGTTGTGACCGTCGGGTGACGAGTGCGTACCGATAGCAGCCGTGCGGCCCGACCCCCTGACGGGGTGTTGGCGGCGGCCGCTATGTTACGGGTGGTGGTTGCTGCCGCCCGTCGGTGCGCGCAACCGATCGGATGGTGACGGACCCTGATTCCGGGGGTCGACAAGATGTGGTGAACGGCGGGCCGTGCCGGGCCGGCCGGACACGGGGGAGGTTGGATCGATGGTCAGCGCAGCGGCGGATTCGGGCGGCGGCGGAAGCAACACGAACGGCATCTTCTACAACGTGGTCTCCACGGTGACGGCCGCTCAGACCGCGGCGATGGTCGCCCAGTCCCAGGCACTCGCCGGGCAGGTCGGCGCCCAGGCCGTCAAGGTCGAGGTCGAGAACCTGCAGACCTTCAAGAACAAGGTCGACGCGATCCTGAAGGACCTCGACGGCTCGCCCGCGAGTCACGGCGAGGTCTCCCAGCAGCAGCTGCAGTCCTGGCAGCTCGGCCAGAACTTCGGCCAGGCCGGCAGCCTGATGAGTGCCTACGCCACGGTGCACGCCAACCTGGAGCAGCTGTCGAAGACGCTCTCGATGCAGATCGAGGCGATGGGCGCCAGCATCGACATGGCGGCTCGCGGCTACGAGAACTCCGACGAGGAACAGCGGCAGAAGTTCCAGTCGATCCTCAACCAGGCGGACCAGCAGACCCAGGTGTCGTCGGCAGGCGGCTACCGGGCCGCCGCGGGCGGCGGCAGTCACGCGCAGCCCGCCTCGTACCCGCAGTCGGCCCCGCAGCCGTCCAGCGGCAACCAGCAGGTTTCGTACTGATGAGTGCTCCGGCAGCGGAGAGGGGGAGTGAGGCATGACCGAGAAGCGGTTCATCAGGCGGATCCACCGGGACGGCGACGACTTCGGCGGCACCAGCCACGAGCAGCTGGTGGCCATGGTCGACAGCGCGGACCCGGTGGCCGTCATGCAGGTCGGCCAGCGACTGCTGCTGGCCGCCCAGAAGATGGACGAGATCAGCAACGAGCTGCACGCCCACATGAGCGGCCTCGACTGGCAGGGCGAGGCGGCCGACAACTTCAGGACCTGGGGCGGCAACGTCTCCAGGTCCACCATGCAGCTGGCCGAGTACTCGCGGAACGCCGGCACCTACATGGCCACGGCCGGCGAGACCCTCAGCGAGGTCAAGCGGACGATGCCGGACGTGCCGACCTCCGACATGGAGATCGTCCGGCGGTACGAGGCCCAGCCCAACACCGCGGTCTCCGTCGGCGGCTTCATCGCGGGCGGCGCCGTCATGCCCGGCATCGGCAACGTGGTCGGCGGCTGGGCGGCCGACAAGGTCGCCAACATGGTCAGCTCCGACTGGGTGACGGAGGACGAGGCCCAGGCCGCCCGGAAGCGCATCGACCAGGCCCACCAGGACGCCGTCCAGCAGATGAACAAGCTGGGGCAGTCGTACGACCAGTCGGTCACGCGGCTGAACTCCGCGCAGCCGCCGGAGTTCCCGCCGGTGCCGGGTGCCGAAGGGCGGAACGACTCACAGAACGTGGACGTGGGCGGCGGCACCGGCGGTGTCGGCAACGGTACGGGCGGATCGCCCCGGTCCCCGCAGACGCCTTCGTGGAACCCGCCGTCCGGGCACCAGACGGTGCCGACGCCGCCCGTCCACCAGGTGCCGACCGGTCCCGGTCCGATCCAGACCATGCCGTACCCGGCGCCGCACATCCCGAGCACGGGCATCGACCATGCGCCGACGGTGCCGACCGCGCCGAACCCGAACCTGCCGAACCCGAACCTGCCCGGCGGGGGCTCGGTGGGGTCGCTGCCCGGCGGCGGCAACCTCGGCGGTGGCGGCGGTGGCGGCCACCTGCCCGGCGGCATGCCGCCCGGCGGCCTGGGTGGTCTCGGGGGCGGCGGCGGTACCGGTCGAGGCGGCAGCACCGCCGGGGCCGGCCGCGCGGGCGGCGCGGGTACGACCGGCGCCGGGGCGCGCCCGGGCGGTACCGCGGGCGGCAGCACCCCGACCGCGGGCCAGGCGGGCCGCGCCGGCGCTCCCGGCATGGGCGGCATGCCGCACGCCGGTGGTGCGGGCGGCGCGGGTGCCGGGCGCGGTGCAGGCGGCGGCGGGCGTGCGGGCGGCGGCCTGGTGGGCCGCTCCGGAGGCACGGTCGGCGGACGCCGCGGCCCGGCTGCGGGCGGCGAGTTCACCCAGGGCGGCACCGGTCTGCGCGGTCGCGCGGAGCGCGGTGCGGACGGCCGGTCGGGCCAGGGCGGCTTCGGCGGCGGCCACGGCGCTGCCGGTGCCGGGCGCAAGGACCGGAACCGCGGCAACCGTCCGGACTATCTCGTCGAGGACGAGAACACCTGGACGTCCGGCACGGGTCCGGTCAACCCGGGCGTGATTGAGTAGGAATCAGATCGACTGCCCGGCCGCGGGGCCACGAGCCGCCCCGGGGCCGGGCAGGTCCGTGCGTCAGGAGGCGTGCCGGGCCGACGGCGACGGTTGACGAGGGAGAACGGGATGCGGCGAACGGGCACGGGAGTGCGGGGGCGGCGGTTCGCCGCGGTGATGGCTGTGGCGGCGGTGGCCGTCGGAGCGGCGGCCGGGCCGGCCTCCGGCGCGGACTCGATCCGCGCCCAGCAGTGGTACCTGGACGCCATGCACGCCCCGGACATGTGGAAGACCAGCACCGGCCAGGGCATCACCGTCGCGGTGATCGACAGCGGCGTCAACGCCGCGCATCCGGACCTCGCCGGGCAGGTGCTGCCCGGCAAGGACTTCACCAAGGCCGGGAACACCTCGGACTCCACCGGCCACGGCACCGGCATGGCGAGCATCATCGCCGGCACCGGCAAGGGCCTGGGCGGCAAGGGCGCGTACGGCCTGGCACCCGGCGCCAAGATCCTGCCGATCAAGGTCAACGACGCCTACGGCGGCAAGGTCGAGGCGGAGAACTCCGACCTCGCCCAGCTCGGCGAGGCGATCGTCTACGCCTCGGACCAGGGCGCGAAGGTCATCAACCTGTCGGTGGGCATCCCGGCGTCGAACCTCAAGCCGGTCGACCTGCAGAAGTTCAAGACCTCGGTGGACCACGCCCGCGCCCGCGGCAGCCTGCTCTTCGCCGCGGTCGGCAACAGCGGCAACACCACCAACCGGGTGGAGTACCCGGGAGCGTCCCCCGGAGTGGTCGGCGTCGCCGCCACCGACAAGGACGGCAAGGCCACGGCGGAGTCCGAGCACGGCCCGCAGGTCTCCCTGGCCGCGCCGGGCGCGGACATGTACCACGCCTGCACCGGCCCGTCCGGCTACTGCAAGGCCAACGGCACCTCCGACGCCACGGCCGTCGCCTCCGCCTCCGCGGCGCTCCTCTGGGCCGCGCACCCCGACTGGACCAACAACCAGGTCCTGCGCGTGCTCATCAACACGGCCAGCAGCCCCAAGGAGCGCAGCGACTTCATCGGCTACGGGGCGGTCCGTCCGCGCATCGCGCTGACCGAGCCCGGCGACCCGGGCCCGGCCGGCGAGTTCCCGCTGAAGACCGCGGCGGCCGCCGAGCCGTCCCAGGGCGCGGGCACCGGCGGCGCCTCCGCGCCCGCGACGGCCCAGGGGCAGGAGCCCGCCTCCTCGCAGCCCGCGGCCGCCCCCTCCTCGGACTCGGATTCGGACCCGATCGACCAGGTGCAGCTGATCCTCGGCGCGGTCGTGATCGCCGCGGTGCTGCTGGTGATCGTCTTCGCGGTGCTCGCCAAGCGGAAGAAGGTCGCCGCGGCCCGGGCCCCGGTCGCACCGCCGGCCCCGTACGGGGCGCAGCCGCCGTACCAGGCGCAGACGCCGGGCTTCCCCGCACAGCAGCCGCCGGCGGGCCCGTACGCCCAGCAGCCGCCGGCTCCCGGCGGGTTCCCGCCGCCGCAGGGGCAGACCCCGCCGCCTCCAGGTGGCAATCCGTACGCCCGCTGACGGGCGGAGGACGGCTCCGGGGCCGGTCGCGATCCGCGACCGGCCCCGTTCCTTTGCCCTGCCGACGCCGGCAGGGGTACCGCCACCCGCCCGCGGTGCCCGCCGTCAGTCGAGACGGACGACGCTGCCGGTGGCGGCGGAGCCGCGGGCCGCCTCCAGGACGGTGAGGGCGGCGACGGCGTCGCGCGGGTCGACCGGGGGCGGGGTGCCGTCGGCCAGGGAGGCGGCGATGCCCGCGTAGAAGGCCGGGTAGTCGCCGGGGTCGGTGGGGATGCGGTCGGCGGAGCCGTCCTGGCCCAGCGTCCCGTACGCGGCGGGGTCGTCGGCGCCCCAGGGGCGGCCGTCGCCGGGGTGGCGGCCGGCCTTGAGGTCGTCCTCCTGGGGGTCCATGCCGAACTTCACGTACCCGGCACTGTCGCCGAGGACCCGCAGGCGGGGGCCGCCGAGCGCGGTGAGGGCGCTCGTCCACAGGTGGGAGCGGACGCCGGAGGCGTGGGTGATGGCGAGGAAGGCGTCGTCGTCGACCACCGCACCGTCACGGCGGGTGTCGATCTCCGCGTAGACCGTCTCGGCCGGGCCGAACAGGGCCAGCGCCTGGTCGACCAGGTGGCTGCCCAGGTCGTACAGGGTGCCGCCGACCTCGGCCGGGTCGGCGAGCTCCCGCCAGCCGGGCTTCGGCTTCGGGCGGAACCGCTCGAACCGGGACTCGAAGCGGTGCACCCGGCCCAGCGCGCCCTCGTCGACCAAGCGGCGGGCGGTCAGGAAGTCGCCGTCCCAGCGGCGGTTCTGGAAGACCGAGAGCAGGACGCCGGCCCGCTCCGCGGCGTCGCACAGCCGGGCCGCCTCGAAGGCGGTGCCGGCCATCGGCTTGTCGATCACCACGGGGAGGCCGGCGGCGACGGCCGCCTCGCCCAGCGGCACGTGGGTGCGGTTGGGCGAGGCGATGACGACCAGGTCGAGCTCGTCGGCGCGGGCGAACAGGTCCGCGGGGGTGTCGAGCGGCTGCGCGCCCGGGTGGGCGAGGCGCAGCCGGTCGCGGCGGTCCGGGTTGGCGGTGACCACCGCGGCCAGCTGCAGTCCGGGGGTGGTGGCGATCAGCGGGGCGTGGAACGCGGAGCCGGCCAGGCCGTAGCCGATCAGGCCGACGCGGAAGGGAGGGCGGGGCTCGCTCATTCCCCTACTCAACCACGGCCGCGCCGGCCGTCCGGTGGTTCAGCGCGCGTGCGCGCGGCGGCGGTTGCGGCGGCGCAGCACGGCCATGGCGGTGCCGGAGAGCACGAACGCGGTGCCGACGGCGGCGATCAGGCCGGTGGAGCGGTCGGTGCCGGTCTGCGCGAGCTGCGCCCCGGCCGGGACGGCGGCGGGGGAGGAGGCGGCGCCGTCGGCGGGCGTGCCGGGCGCGGTGTTCCCGGTGCCGCCGGGGGCGCCGGCCGGGCTCGTCGCGGGCGAGGCGGTGGCCGCGGCGGGGGCTGCCGCCGGGACGGCGGCCGGGGCGCCGGCGCTGCCCGGGGCGGCCTCGTGGGTGTGCTGGACGCCGCTGCCGGCGGTCGGCACGGCGGCGGTGCCGGGGGCCGCCCCGCTGCCGTCGAAGACCACGTCGGAGCAGGAGTAGAAGGCCTCCGGGCTGTCCGAGCGCTGCCAGATCGCGTAGATCAGCTGGCGGCCCTTCAGCCCGGCCGGGACCTTCCCCGGCAGCACGTACTGCCCGTCCACCAGCTTCGGGTCGGTGACCGTCAGGAACGGCGTGGACTGCAGGTTCGACCACTTCAGCGGTTCCGACGGGTTGTACGTGCCGTTGGTGACGTACAGCCGGAAGGTGCCGCGGTGCGGTGCGGTGGCCCGGTAGCGGAAGGTGAAGTCGCTGCCGGCCTTCAGGCTGGTGGCGGGCCAGTCGGCGCGCGGCAGGTCCAGGCCGGCGAACCCGGGGCTGTTGGCGCTGCACAGCTTGCCGTCCGGGATCAGCTGCTGGTGGCGGCCGTTGGCGTCGCCGATCCGCACGCCGTTCCAGTCGTACATCGCCTGGGTGCCGCCGAGGGCGATCGCCGCCTTGCAGGCCGCCGACTTCGGGTGCTCCGGGCCCTCCAGGTAGCAGCCCTCGACCCGGCTCAGCGGGTTCTGCATCGAGCCGTGCGCGGCGGCGGTGCCGGTGCCGAGCGTGCCGGACAGGGCCAGGCCGGCGAGGGCGCCGGCGAGGACGGTGACCCGGCGGCGGGCGGACGGGCGAGCGGGCATGGTGGCGCTCCAGGAATGAGGGGGCGGGAGGCTGTGTCCAGCACGCTAACCACTGCGGGAGGGGAAGTTGACCTGCCCTCAGTGTTGTTAGGGGCCGCTTAAGGACGTCTTGAGACGGCGGCCGGGGCCCGTCGTTCCTCCGCTCGCCCGCCCGTTCGCCGGCCCTGCCCGCGGGCCCCGGGGCGTCCGCTGGTCGGGACGTCCTCCCCTCGGCCAGGTGTGCGGATTAGGCTGGTCGCGTTGGGGCAGCCAGTAGGACCCCCGCACGTCGCGGTACGCCCGCTGCGGGCGCCGCGCGGAGGGGTGCAGTTCTGTACGACCACCGCACGACCTCGGGAGACACGCACGTGGCAGACCGCAAGCCCATCGAGTCCTGGCTGACCGACATGGACGGCGTCCTCATCCATGAGGGCACGCCGATCCCCGGCGCGGAGGAGTTCCTCCGCCGCCTGCGGGAGTCCGGGAAGCCGTTCCTGGTGCTCACCAACAACTCGATCTACACCCCCCGCGACCTCAGCGCCCGCCTCGCCGGCATGGGCCTGGAGGTGCCGGAGGAGTGCATCTGGACCTCCGCCCTCGCCACCGCCAAGTTCCTCAAGAGCCAGCGGCCCGGCGGCACCGCCTACGTCATCGGCGAGGCCGGCCTCACCACCGCGCTCTACCAGGCCGGCTACGTCCTCACCGACAAGGACCCGGACTACGTGGTGCTCGGCGAGACCCGCACCTACAGCTTCGAGGCCCTCACCAAGGCGATCCGCCTGATCAACGGCGGCGCCCGCTTCATCTGCACCAACCCGGACGAGACCGGCCCGTCCACCGAGGGCGTGCTCCCGGCCACCGGATCGGTCGCCGCCCTCATCACCAAGGCGACCGGCGTCGAGCCGTACTTCGTCGGCAAGCCCAATCCGCTGATGATGCGTGAGGCGCTCAACACGGCCGGTGCGCACTCGGAGACCGCCGCGATGATCGGCGACCGCATGGACACCGACGTGGTGTCCGGCATGGAGGCCGGCATGGAGACGATCCTCGTGCTGACCGGCCTCACCGCCCCCGCCGACGTGGAGCGGTTCCCGTACCGCCCGACCCGCGTCGTGAAGTCGATCGCCGACCTGATCGACGAGATCTGACCGTCGGGAACAGTCGCAGCGCCCCCACCGGCGGGTCTCCGCCGGTGGGGGCGCACCTGTGGGGCACGGGGCCGTGCGCCGACGTACCGAAGGTTGTCCGTGGGACGGCTTCGAGGCGAGACTGACCCGGAGTCAGAACTCTCCGGGCCGTCCCCGGGCCGTCTCGGGCAGTCCAGAGGTCGACCGGGGCACCGGCCCCTGCGGCGGCGCCGTGGGCGGACCGGACCGTTCAACCGAGGGGGAGCAGTGGAACGGACGACGGAAGCCGGCCTGCCGAGGACACAGGCGTCGGAGGGCGAGGGGGCCGCCGGGGCGGTCGGCCGGACTTCGGGGGACGCCGACGTGGCCTCGGAGGCGGTCGGAGGGGCGTCGGAGACGGTCGACGAGAAGCGGGTGACCTGGGCGGAGCTGTACTTCGACCTGGTCTTCGTCTTCGCCGTCACCCAGGTCTCCCAGCTGCTGCACCACCACCACGACTGGGTGGGCGTCGGCCAGGCACTGGTGGCCTTCGCACCGGTCTACTGGTGCTGGGTCGGCACCACCGTGCAGGCCAACGTGCGCGATGTCGACACCCCGCGCGACCGCATCGGCATCTTCGCGGTCGGCCTGTGCGGACTCTTCATGGCACTCGCCCTGCCCGGTGCGTACGGCGCACGCGGCCTGCTCTTCGGCGCAGGCTACTGGGCCGCCCGGCTGGTGCTGCTGTGGCTGGTCCGCGGGATCCGCCGGGTCTGGGTCGGCCCGTACGGGGTCGGCGTCGCCGTCAGCGGCCCGCTGATGCTCCTCGGCGGACTGGCCGACGGACCGGCCCGGACGGCCCTGTGGGCCGCGGGCGCCTGCTGCGACCTGGCCGCGCCGCTGGTGTTCCGCCGCCGGCTCGCCGCGGTGACGTACCACCCCGGCCACCTGCCCGAGCGGTTCGGGCTGTTCCTCCTGGTAGCGCTCGGCGAGTCCATCGTGGGCATCGGCGGCCCGGTCGCCGGGTCCCGGTTGCACCCCGGACAGCTGGTGTCGGTGGCGGCCGCGTTCGTCATCGCCTGCGCCCTGTGGTGGCTGTACTTCGGCTTCGCCTCCGACGCGATGCGGTTCGCCGTGGAGACCGCGGCCTCCCGACGGGACATGATCCGCTGGGTGTTCTCCTACGGCCACCTGCTGCTGATCGCCGGGGTGATCGCCGTCGCGGTCGGCTTCGGCGAGACGGTCGCCGAACCCGGCCACGCCCTCGGCCTCGGCACGCTCGCCCTCCTCTACGGCGGCTGCGTGCTGTACCTGCTCTCCTTCAGCTACACCCGGTGGATGATGTTCGGCAGGGTGTCGCCGACCCGGCTGGCGGCCGCCGGCGTCGTCCTCGTCCTGCTGCCGCTGATGCTGCGGCTGCCCGCCGTCGCCGCGCTGGTGGCCCTCGCGGCCGTGCTCGTCGGCCTCAACGTCCTCGAACACGTGCGGGTGAGCCGCGGGAAGGCCCGGACGGCGGCGGCCGAAGGGTAGTTCGGGGGCGGACGCCGAGGGCCGGCCGGTGCGGGGCCGGACGGCCGGGGGTGGCGGGGCCTGGCGGAAGCGGGTGGGCGGCGCGGGCTGTCGGTCGGGGTGTGTAGCGTTCAGGGTCGTAGGAAGTCGTACGTCGGAGGCGGCCGCTGCGCAGTGCGGCGCGGTCGGTGGGAGGTTAGTGGTGACGGATATGGCTGAGGCGGCCGTGGACGCCGGTTTGGAGCTGCCCGAGTCCTGGCAGGACGTGCTCGCGGACGAGGTCGGCAAGCCGTACTTCGCGCAGCTCGCCGCCTTCGTGGCCACCGAGCGTGCTGAGCACCAGGTCTTCCCGCCCAGCGGGCAGGAGTTCTCGGCCCTTGAGGCGACCCCGTACGACCAGGTCCGCGTGCTGGTCCTCGGCCAGGACCCGTACCACGACGACGGCCAGGCCCACGGCATGAGCTTCTCCGTGCTGCCGGGCACCAAGACGCCGCCGTCGCTGCGCAACATCTTCAAGGAGCTGGAGGCCGACCTCGGCATCCCCGCCCCCGACAACGGCTACCTGATGCACTGGGCCGAGCAGGGCGTCCTGCTGCTCAACGCGGTGCTGACGGTCCGTGCGCACGAGCCCAACTCGCACAAGGGCAAGGGCTGGGAGAAGTTCACCGACGCGGTGATCAAGGCCGTCAGCGAGCGCGAGGAGCCCTGCGTCTTCGTGCTCTGGGGCAACTACGCCAAGAAGAAGCTGCCGCTGATCGACACCACCCGCCACGTGGTCGTCCAGGGCGCGCATCCGTCGCCGCTCTCCGCGAAGCTGTTCTTCGGCAGCAAGCCGTTCTCGCAGATCAACGAGGCCCTGGAGGGCTTCGGCTCGGAGGCCATCGACTGGCAGGTGCCGAACCTGAACTCCTGACACCGGGAGCGGGAGTACGAAGGCCGGCCGTGCGCCGTTGAGGGGGCAGCGCGGCCGGCCTTCGCTGTCCCGGCCGGGGCCCCGCCGCGGGGTGCGGGGCCGCTCGCGCGGGACCGCGGCAGGGCCTGTGGCGGGACGGGCGGGGGAGGGTGAGCGGGGTGGGTCAGACGTCGGCCGACAGGGCGGGGGAGAGCAGCAACCGGGGCCCGGTGGCTGCCCGGACCTCCTCGACGGTGCGGCCGGGGGCCACCTCCACCAGCAGGAGGCCGTCCGGCGTCACGTCGAGAACGGCCAGGTCGGTGACGATCCGGTGCACCACACCCCGGCCCGTGGCGGGCAGCGTCAGCTCGTTCACGATCTTCGGCGATCCGTCCCGGGCGACGTGCTCCATCACCACGATCAGCCGGCGTGCACCGTGGACGAGGTCCATCGCCCCGCCCATGCCCTTGACCATCTTGCCGGGGATCATCCAGTTGGCCAGGTCGCCCGAGGCCGAGACCTGCATCGCCCCGAGGACGGACACGTCGATCCGCCCGGCCCGGATCATGCCGAACGAGAACGCCGAGTCGAAGTAGGACGCACCGTCGTTGACGGTCACCGTCTCCTTGCCGGCATTGATGAGATCCGCGTGCTCCGACCCGCCCTGCGGATAGGGACCCACACCGAGGATGCCGTTCTCCGAGTGCAGCACCACGTGCACACCGGGCGGCAGGTGATCGGGGATCAGCGTCGGCAGGCCGATGCCGAGGTTCACGTACTGTCCGTCGCGGAGCTCCCGGGCGGCCCGGGCCGCGAGGGCGTCCCGCGGATCGAGGGCCGTGGGGGCGGTGGGGGCGGTGGACGTGTCGGTGGGGGCCGTGACGGCGGACGTGGCGGTGGCGGGCATCTCAGACCTCCTGGGGGATCGGACGGACGGTGCGGCGCTCGATGCGACGGTCCGCGGGGTCGGCGGCCACCACCCGGTCGACGTAGACACCGGGCAGGTGCACCGCATCCGGCGGCAGCTCGCCGGGCTCGACGATCAGGTCGGCCTCGACCACGGTGACCCGCCCGGCGGTGGCGCAGAGCGGATTGAAGTTGCGGGCCGCCGCGTGGAACACGCAGTTGCCGTGCCGGTCGGCCACCTCGGCCCTGACCAGCGCGAAGTCGGCCGTGACGGCCTCCTCCAGCAGGTACCGCCGGCCGCCGAACTCGCGGACCTCCTTCGCCGGCGAGGCGACCGCCACCGACCCGTCGGCCGCGTACCGCCAGGGCAGACCGCCCTCCTCGACCTGCGTGCCCACACCGGCCGGCGTGAAGAACGCCGGGATGCCGGCGCCGCCCGCCCGCAGACGCTCGGCCAGGGTGCCCTGTGGAGTGAGTTCGACCTCCAGCTCGCCGCTGAGGTACTGGCGGGCGAACTCCTTGTTCTCGCCCACGTAGGAGGACGTCATCCGGGCGATGCGCCCCGCCCGCAGCAGCAAACCCAACCCCCAGTCGTCGACACCGCAGTTGTTCGACACGACGCGCAGCCCCGACGTACCGGCTGCCGCCAGGGCACCCAACAGCGTGCTCGGGATGCCGCAGAGACCGAAGCCGCCGACGGCGAGGCTCGCTCCGTCCGGGATGTCCTCGACGGCGAGATCGGGGGAGTCAAGGACCTTGTCCAAGGGGTCACCTCACTGAGGGATCGGGGGTGGGGTGTGACAGGTGGGGCGTGTGTGACGGGTGGGGTGGTTGCAGGTACGGCGGGGTGGTGGCGCGGAGCCCGGAGCTCGGGGTGGGGGCACTGGGGCAGGGGTGGGGGCGCTGCCGTGCCGGGCACCTCCACCCTTGCTGTGCGGCGGGGGCCGATCCATGGCGGTTCCCGACACTCGACGCGCGCGATCCGTGGGGTTCGGCCACATGGGAGGCCGCCCGGTGCGCGGACATGGCTGCAGGGCACACAGCCGCGGTGGGCAGTGCGTCGTCCGGCCACATGTCGCGCCCTTGGGCGTGCTCCTACGGTTCCGGCATCCACCCCCGCAGCAATCCCAGGAGCCGTCCGCCATGCGCAGCAGAATCTCTTCCCGAGTCAGATCCAATGGAGCGGAAGGCGTTTCCGCGACCGCCACCGCCGTCTCCGGTGCCCCCGGCGGGCGTTCGCTGCGCGTCGGCCGCCGGATCGCGGTGCTGGCGGCGTGCACCGTGCTCGCGGTCGGCTGTGCCAAGGCAGGTACGGCAGGTACGGAAGCTGCGGGTGGCTCGGGCGGCGATGCCTCGAGCCCGGTCAAGGTCGGACTGCTCTACTCCAAGACGGGGCCGCTCGCCGCGTACGGCAAGCAGTACCTGGAGGGCTTCAAGGCCGGTCTCGACTACGCGACCAAGGGCACCGGCAAGGTGGACGGGCACCCGATCGAGTTCGTCGAGCAGGACGACGCCGGTGACCCGGCGAAGGCGGTCTCCGGCGCCAAGGACCTGATCGGCAAGGGCTACAAGATCCTCGCCGGTTCGACGGCCTCCGGAGTGGCCCTGCAGGTCGCCCCGTTCGCCGCGCAGAACAAGGTGCTGTTCATCAGCGGTCCCGCCGCGGCGGACAAGGTCACCGCGCTCAACAAGTACACCTTCCGCTCCGGCCGGCAGTCGTACCAGGACACCCTGACCGCGGCCTCGTTCGTCGGCGACGCCAAGGGCAAGAAGGTGATGGTGCTGGCGCAGGACAGTGCCTTCGGCCAGGCCAACGTGGCCGCCGTGAAGGCCGTCCTCGGCAAGGCCGGTGCCACTGTGGACGCCGTGCTCGCCCCGCCGAGCGCGACCGACCTCACGCCGTTCGCCACCCAGGCCAAGGCCACCCAGCCCGACCTGCTGTTCGTCGCCTGGGCCGGCGAGACGGCGTCCGCGCTGTGGACCTCCCTCAACCAGCAGGACGTCTTCTCGGCCACCCGCGTGGTCACCGGACTCGACCTCGCCGCCTCATACCCGCTGTTCGGTCCCGCGGGCGAGAAGATCTCCTTCCTCAACCACTACTTCGGGGGCGCGGCCGGCACCGACATCGAGAAGGCGATGACCGAGGCCGTGGCCAAGTCCGGCAGCAAGTCCGACATCTTCACCCCGGACGGTTTCACCGCCGCCCAGATGATCGTCCACGCGATCGAGGCCAACCACGGCTCGGCCGACGACACCGCTGCACTGGTGAAGGCGCTGGAGGGCTGGAGCTTCGACGGCGTCAAGGGCAGGCTCACGGTCCGCGCCGAGGACCACGCCCTGCTGCAGCCGATGTTCCAGGTCAAGCTCAGCGGCACGGGTGCCGCAGCCAAGCCGACGGTGGAGAAGACGCTCCCCGCCGAGCAGGTCGCGCCCCCCGTCATCGCCATGGCGGGCTGAGCGACATGGCGCGATCCGTGTCCTCGCCGGGCCGGGAGGTCTCCGGCCCGGCGTCGGCAACTGCGTCGGTGTCGGTACCGGTGTCGGGGGCGGCGTCGGCAACTGCGCGGGCGGCGGCGGGGGCCACCGGTGGTGCGGCCGAGGCCGACGCGACGCCTGTCCTGCGGTTGCAGGGGGTGGGCTGGTCGGTCAGGGGTGTCCCGATCGTGGAGGACGTCTCCTTCGCCGTCGGCGAGGGTGAGTTCATCGCCTTCATCGGTCCGAACGGTGCCGGCAAGACCTCGCTGTTCAACATCATTTCCGGCATCTATCCGGCGACGCACGGGGCCCTGGAGCTGGACGGTGTCGACATCACCACCCAGTCCGTCCACGCCCGTGCCCGGCGCGGCCTCGGCCGGACCTTCCAGACCTCCTCCCTGTGGGCCGGGATGACGGTCGCCGAGCACGTCCGGCTCGCCGCCCAGGCCGCGGCGGGGCCGGCGGCCTCCTACCGGCTGTGGCGCCGGGCGGACCGCTTCTCGGCCCAGGTGGCCGAGACGCTGGAGCGAACCGAACTCGCCCACCGCGCAGACACCCTGGCGAGCGCCCTGTCGCACGGCGAGAAGCGCAAGCTGGAGCTGGCCGTCCTGCTCGTCGCCGAACCGCGGCTGATCCTGCTCGACGAGCCCATGGCCGGCGTCAGCGCGGAGGAAGTGCCGGCCCTCACCGAGCTCATCCGCTCGGTGCACCGGGACGCCGGCCGGACGGTGCTCATGGTCGAGCACCACATGGACGTCCTGCTCGGCCTGGCCGACCGACTCGCCGTGATGCACCACGGCACCCTTCTGGCATTGGACACGCCTGCCGCCGTGATGGCGGACTCCACCGTGCAGCAGGCCTATCTCGGTGAGGCGCTGTGACGGACGACTCCTCTCTGGCCGGACCTCTGGTCCCGACCGGCCCCGTCGAGGCGCGGCCGCTGCTCGCAGTACACGACCTGCGGGTCGTGATCGACGGACTGCACATCCTGCACGGGGTGCACTTCGACGTTGCGGCCTCGGGTGTCACGGCACTGCTCGGCCGCAACGGGGCCGGCAAGACGACGACGGCCAAGGCGATCATGGGCCTTGTCCCGAGAACGGGAAGCCTCCTGTTCGACGGGGCCGAGCTCGTCGGCCTGCCGACCCATCTCGTGGTCCGGCAGGGCATCGGCTACGCCCCTGAGGACCGCGGCATCTTCGCCGGCCTCTCGGTCGCAGAGAACCTGCGGCTGGCCGAACGGGACGCCGAGCCCGCCTACGACCTCGTCCACGAGCTGTTCCCCGAGCTGCGCCGGCGGTCCCGGCAACTCGCCGGGACACTCTCCGGAGGACAGCAGCAGATGGTGGCGATCGGCCGCACCCTGCTCAATCGCAACCGCCTGATCATCGCCGACGAGCCCACCAAGGGCCTGGCGCCGAAGATCGTCTCGGAGGTGGCGGACGTCCTGGCCCGTGCGGCCGAGCGCGTACCCGTGCTCCTGGTCGAACAGAACCTCGCGCTGGTCAGGCGGCTGGCCGGCCTATGCGCAGTCCTGGCGGACGGGCGCACCGTCCACCAGGGCGACACTGCGGAGCTGCTGGCCGACGAGGACGCCTCCCGCCGGCTGCTCGGCGTCGGCAGCCGCCGTACGCCAGCTGCAGACCCTGTGTCGACGGAGCCGACTGTGCCCTCCGTGTCTTCCCTGCCTGCTGCGCCCTCCGCGAAGGCCGATCAGGCCGCGGTCGGTGGCGGCCCCGATGGATCGTCCGTCACGGAGGTGACCTCCCGATGAACACTGTCGTCCTCCTCACCTGTACCGGTCTGGGGCTGGGTGCTCTCTACTTCCTGGTGGCCTCCGGGTTGTCACTGATCTTCGGGCTGATGGATGTGCTCAACTTCGCCCACGGCGCTCTGCTCTCGGTGGGCGCGTACGCCGCCTGGTGGGCAGCGGCAGAAGCGGGTATGAGCTTCTGGCTGGCCGTGCTCTTCGGCACGGCTATCGGGACCCTTGCCTCGGTCCTGCTCGAACTGGCCGTGATCCGGCCCCTCTACAGCCGTCCACGTGACCAGATCCTGGCCACCGTCGGGGTCGGCCTGGCCCTGCCTGCCCTTCTCATGGGTGTCTGGGGCGCCGACGCCCGCCCCTTCCCGCAGCCGGAGGAGCTGTCCGGCACGGTCTCGCTGCTCGGTGCGGTCGTTCCGGTCAACCGCTTCGTCCTGATGGGGGCTGCCCTCGTCATCCTGCTGCTCCTGCGCCTGTTCCTGGCCCGGACCCGCTACGGCCTCATCGTGCGGGCCGGTGTCGAGGACCGTGCCATGGTCACGGCCCTGGGGATCGATGTGCGTCGCGCGTTCACTCTCGTTTTTGCCATCGGCGGCGCTGCTGCCGCGCTCGGCGGTGCACTGGCCGGCCTCTACTTCGGCTCGGTCAACCCCGGCCAGGGCACCGGTCTTCTGGTCTTCGCCTTCGTCGTGGTCGTCATGGGCGGCATGGGCTCCGTCACCGGCGCTGCGGTCGCCTCCGCCGCGGTCGGCCTCGTCCAGCAGTTCGCCAACTACTACACCGCCGCCGGGCTGGGCGATCTCTCCGTCGTCGTACTCCTCGCCGTACTGCTGCTCGTACGGCCCCGCGGACTCACCGGGAGGCTCGCGTGAGCACCAACTCCTCGACCACGAGCACCGAAAGCCCGACGGGCATCACTGCGCCGTTGCCCAGCAGTGTTCCTGACGGACATTCTGGAACGGCGGTGCGTGGCCACACCATCCCTCGAACAGGTGAATCATTTTCCGAGGGCTCGACTCCGCTCCGCCGAGCACTACGCTGGTGGCCGATCGCTCTGCTGATCCTGCTCCTTGTCGCCCCATACAGTGCGCTTCCCGTCCCGGGGCTCCTCGACGGCCCGCTCGGCAGCCCCGGAAGCCTGCAACTGATCGCCCTGTGCCTGCTCTACGGGGCCCTCGCCACCGGCTACGACCTGCTCCTCGGCCGGACAGGCCTGCTCTCCTTCGGACACGCCCTCTACTTCGCCACGGGTCTCTACTGCACGGACCTGGCCATGCTCGAACTCCACCTCCCGTTCGCCGCGGCCGCCGCCGTCGGCATTGCCTCCGCCACCGGGCTCGCCCTGGCGCTCGGCGCCGTCAGCCTCCGGGTGACCGGCATCGGCTTCTCCATGGTCACGCTCGCGTTCGCCCAGGCGGGCGCCATCCTCGTCCAGCGCAATCCGCACGGCCTCACCGGTGGAGAGGAGGGCCGTGCCGCGCCGGCCGACATGCTGCCGTCCTGGCTGGTCGGCATCGGCAACACCGCCAACCTCTACTGGATCGCGCTCGGCTACCTCGTCCTCACCCTCGCGATCGTGCACCGCACCGTCGGCTCGCCCACCGGCCGGGTCTGGGCCGGCATCAGGGAGAACGAGCGCCGGGTCGAAGTGCTCGGCCTGCGACCGTACGGCTACAAGCTGATCGCCTTCGTCGTGGCCGGCTCCCTGGCGGGTGCCGGCGGAGTTGTCCACCTGCTGCTCACCGGCGGCGCCACGCCCCAGGCAGCGACCTCCGACGCCACGCTCGCCCTGCTGGTCATGGTGGTGCTCGGCGGCTCGGGCACACGGTGGGGCCCCCTCCTCGGCGGCGTCCTCTACACCTGGGCCGGGCACCGCCTGGGTGACCTCGCCAATTCGTCCGCCATCGCCGACCTGCCCGCCGTCCTCCGGGTGCCACTCTCGCAGCCGCTTTTTCTTCTCGGCGCCCTCTTCGTCGTGGTGGTCTACCTCCTGCCCGGTGGCCTGGCTAGACTGCCCGCCCGCCTGCGTGCCACCCGCGCCCGTGCGACCGTGCCCGCTCTGACCCGTGGAAGTGAGGCAGCGTGACCATCTCCGGAGCCCCCGGCCATGACGAGTTGGCCATCCCCGTACCCGGTGGCGACCTTGCCGTCCTCCGCTGGCCCGCCCGTGTCCCGGACGCCCCCACGGTGGTTGCCGTCCACGGCATCACCGCCAACGCCCTCGCCTGGGGCGAAGTGGCCGACCGCATCGCCGGCCGGGTCGCACTGGTGGCGCCCGACCTGCGGGGTCGGGCCGGCAGCCGGACGGTCGACGGCCCGTTCGGCCTCGCCCGCCACGCGGACGACGTGGCCGCCGTGATCAGCGCTCTGGCGCCCGGGCCCGTTGTCTTGGTGGGCCACTCCATGGGCGCCTGGGTCAGTGCGCTCACCGCGATCCGCCACCCGGAGCTGGTGCGGCGGGTGCTGCTCGTCGACGGCGCTCTCAGCTTCCCGCTGCCGCCGGGCGTCCACGAGGACGACGCCCTTGCCGCCGTCCTCGGCCCGGCGCTCGCCCGGCTGTCGATGACCTTTCCGGACCGCCAGGCGTACCGGGAGTTCTGGCAGGGCCATCCGGCCTTCGGCGATGCCTGGTCCGCCCGGATGGACGCCTACACGCAGCGTGACCTGGTCGGCCGGGAGCCGGAGCTCCGCTCCTCGTGCGTTCACGAGGCCATTCGGCAGGACGGCCGGGAGGTCCTGCTCGACAAGGACGCGGCAGCCGCCGTCCACCACCTACCGTGCCCGGCAGAACTGCTCTGGGCCGAACGCGGGCTGCTCAACGAGCCACAGGGCCTCTACGACGCGGAGCGGATCAAGACTGCCGCCCTGGACGAGACCCGTGTGCCCGCCACGTCAGTGCCGGGCACCAACCACTACTCGATCATCGGTGGGGCCGTCGGCGCGACTGCCGTGGCCGAGCGGCTGCTGGGCAACAGGGCCACGGCCTGACGGCGGGACGGCCTGTCGCGGGACGGTCCGATGCCGGACGGTAGGGCGGTACGCGATCGGACCGGGGCGGACGGCTGGCGGGGCAGCCCGGCAGCCGTCCGCCCCCGGCCGTCAGCCGGCCGTGCCGAGGAAGCTCTCCCAGCCACCCGTCGGCGTCTTGCCCACGCCGAGGGTCCGGAGCTTGCGCAGCGTCGACTGGTCCTGGACCTCCAGCCATTCGACCAACTGCTTGAAGGACACCAGCCGGACGTCGGGCTTGCTCGAGATCTCCTTGATGGTCTCCTCGACGGCGTCCATGTAGATGCCGCCGTTCCACTGCTCGAAGTGGTTGCCGATGAACAGCGGCGCCCGGTTCGTGGTGTACGCCCGGTTGAACCCGGCCAGGTAGGCGTCACGTGCCTGCGTCCGCCACTCCGCGTACTTCGAAGGATCGCCCTTCGTCGTACCGTGCGACTGGTTGGCGAGGATGTTGTAGTCCATCGACAGCACCTGGAAGCTGTGGCCGGGGAATGGAAGCCCCTGCAGCGGGAAGTCCCAGATCTTGCCGTCCTGGACCTTCTGCGGCCATATCTGCAGACCGCCGGGGGAGCTGGCGTCGTACTTCCAGCCGAGCTTGGCGGCGGTGGGCAGCAGCGCCTTCTGGCCCTGTAGACAGGGCGTGCGGCCGCCGATGAGCTCCTTCTTGTAGTCGAAGGGCAGCGGATCGACGTCGGTGAAGCCGGTGTTCGTCTTCCACTGGGTGACGAACGACACGGCCTGCTGGATCTCGTTCTCCCAGTCCTCCGGGGTCCACTTGTTGACCGCGTTGCCGTCGTCGGGCTGCCGCGCGCAGAAGTGGCCGTTGAAGTGGGTGCCGATCTCGTGGCCGGCCAGCCATGCCTGGCTGAGCAGCTTGATGGTGTTGCGGACGGCGTTCTCGGAGAGGAACGGGATGTCCGACGTGCCGACCGGGTGGCGGGGCGGGTGGTAGAGGCTCGCCTTCTCCTTCGGCACCGTGTAGATGCCGGACAGGAAGAAGGTCATGGACGCCTTGTGCTCGTCGGCGATCTTCAGGAACCGGCTGAACTGCCCGTCGTCGGTGGCACCCGCGCCGTCCCAGGAGAACACCACGAACTGCGGCGGCTGCTCGCCGGGCTTGAGCTTCTCGGGCTTGGGCTGCTTCGGCTGGACACCGGTGTCCGACGTCGACCCGTCCCCGAGCGGCGTGCCCTTGACCGGCGTGCTGGTCGCCTTGGCGCCGGCACCGTCACCCGAGCCGCCCTTGGAGCCCGACCCGCGGGTCTTCGACTTGCCGCCGCTGGAACAGGCGGTGACGGCGCCAAGTGCCGCGGTGGCCGCACCGGCACTCAGCACAGCCCTGCGCGAGATGCTGCTCATGGTCTCCCCTACCCGCGTGGTGCCCGCACCCAGCAGTCGTCCGGACGCCTGGGAGGCATCCGGACGGCGCCGACATAATCGGACAATTGATCAGTATTCCTGCTCAAGGATGTCACGAGCGCCGAAGCTGCCGAAACGCCGCGTCCACCCCTACGCACCACGCAGACCATGCCCGCACGGCTCCATGAGCCATCCGACTGTTGCCGTCCTGAGACAGATCCATGGGCAGGAGTTGGGCCGGCCCGCTCTCGGGCGCCACCCTGGCCGCCGAGGGTCTTCGGAGTCCCGCAGGCCACCGGTGCCCGGCTGTCGGGCGGGCGGTCAGCAGGCGGCCAGGGCCCTGCGCCGACGGCGGACCACGCGGGCGATGGCACTGCTGATCAGGGTCGCCGCCGTGCACGAGACCGCCAGGCTGAGCCAGGCGGTGTCGAACCAGTGGCTGTTCAGCCAGCCCAGACTGACGATGTAAGCGGCCCACACCACGGCGGCCAGCGCCGACCAGCGGAGGAATCCGCGCGAGGACGAGTTCGAGTGCCCGACCGCCAGGTCGATGACGGTCCGTCCGGCCGGGACGAACCGGGCGATGATCACGATGGCGGCAGCCGCGCGGCTGGTGCGCTGGGCCAGGCTCTCCTGGGCGCGTTCCACGCTGCGGGCCAGGGCGGGGCGGCGTGCGAGGCGCCGGTGCACCGCCGGTGCACCGCGGCGTGCGAGCCGAAGCAGCAGCAGGTCACCCAGGAAGGAGGCGACGGCCACGCCCAGCCCCAGCAGCAGCGGTGCGCCGTCGACCTCGGAGGTGCGGAGCACCGCGAGGATCACCAGCGTCCCGCTCGGCAGGAACGGGAGGAACGCGTCACCGAGCACGGCGCACAGCGCCAGTGCGCAGATCCACGACGGGCCGAGTACGGCTGCGGCGTCCAAGGTCGAACTCCCTCCAGACCGCCCGGGGGAGAGCAGTGCTGCGGGGAGTAACGCTAGCGACTCGACATTTCATGCCATGAAGCACCCCCTTGTGCTGCGACTCACAGCTCGATTCGGGAACCCGCGCCTCGCGGCGGGCCGGCGGGCCTCGCCCGGTGCGGGGTGACGCTCCTCGTCCAGGCAAGTCGGCGGTTCTGTTCGCACCCACGCCCACGCCCATGCCCTCGGTACGGGCTGCCCCGAACATGGCGCGAGCCCCCGGAGCGGGGGTGCCGCTCCGGGGGCTCGTGGGGACCGCCGGTGCTGGTCCAGCCCGTCGGTCTTCGTCAGGAGCGCGGTGATGCGTACACCGCACTGATGAGTAACTTTGCCCGATCCCACTATCTGACGCGACCTCAGGGACTGGCGACTTCCCGCGCTGGCATGAAGTCGCCAGCGGCTCCGGCCGCGGAGCCCGGCACCCCGAGCCTCGCGGCAAAACTGTCCCGCCGCGGGAACACGGCCGCCCACCCTGCGGTTGACCCAGGTCGCCGGTCGGCCGACCGGCGACGAACGACCCGCAGCGATCAGGAGGACGGGCGGCATGAGCGGCGAGCGCACGGGCGGCACCCAGGAGCACGCAGGGAAGGCCGCCCTCGGCGGCACCGATACCGCCACGGCCGGCGCCGCCACCACAGCCGGTGCCACCGCCACAGAAGCCGTCACCGCCGCAGAAACCGCCGCCGACCCCGTTCGCGGAAGGGCCCGGGGTACGGCCCCGGCACCCCTCTCGATCCTCGACCTGGCCACCGTCGGTGCCGGCTACACGCCCGCCGACGCCCTCGCCGCCACCACCGAGCTGGCCCGGTCCGCCGAGGGCTGGGGCTACCACCGCTTCTGGGTCGCCGAGCACCACGGCATGCCGGGCGTCGCCAGCTCCAACCCGGCCGTGCTGCTCGCCCACCTCGGTGCCCACACCCGGACCCTGCGCCTGGGTTCCGGCGGTGTCATGCTGCCCAACCACGCGCCGCTGACCGTGGCCGAGCAGTTCGGCCTGCTGGAGGCCATGCATCCCGGGCGGATCGACCTCGGCCTGGGCCGGGCTCCCGGCACCGACCAGGCCACGGCCCGGGCCCTGCGCCGCGGCCTCACCGACGGCGCCGAGGACTTCCCGCAGCAGCTCGCAGAGCTGACGCACTTCCTGGACGGCGACTTCCCGGACGGCCACCCGTACGCCCGCCTGCGCGCCGTTCCGCAGAACGGCGCCCGACCGCCGATCTGGCTGCTCGGCTCGTCCGGCTTCAGCGCGCGGCTGGCGGGGCGCCTCGGCCTGCCGTTCGCCTTCGCCCACCACTTCAGCGCCGCCAACACGGTGCCGGCGCTCGATCTGTACCGCAGCTCCTTCCAGCCCTCGGAGGTCCTGGAGGAGCCGTACGCGCTGATCGGCGTCAGCGCGGTCGCGGCCGAGCAGGAGGCTGACGCGCTGCGGCTCGCCCGGTCGGCCGGCCTCGCGATGCTCCGGCTCCGCCAGGGCCGTCCGGGTCTGATCCCCACCCCGGAGGAGGCGGAGGCCCACCCCTACACGGAGATGGAGGCGGACTTCCTGGAGAGCTGGCTGGGCAACGTCGTCCTGGGGAGGCCGGGGCAGGTGGCCGACGGCCTGGAGGCCCTGCGGAAGCGGGTCGGTGCCGACGAGCTCATGGTGACCTCGCACATCCACGGTCACGAGGCGCGCCACCGCTCCTACCGGCTCATCGCCGAGACCTACGGACTGACCGCAGCCCCCACCGAGCTCCAGGCGGTTGCGGAGCCGCTCGGCACCCCGGCGGTGTAGCCCACGGGCTGTCGTGGAGCTGCCGCGGAGCGTCAGCGGGACCGGCTCTCGCGGAGCATCTCCGCGACGAGTTCCGCCTCGCCCGGCTTGGCGAAGTACCAGCCCTGGGCGGTGTCGCAGCCGGTGAGGCGGAGCCGCTCCGCCTGGGCGGCGTTCTCGATGCCCTCGGCCGTGACGGTCAGGCCCAGGGCGTGGGCGAGCTGCACCATGGCGCCGACGATCTGCTCGTCCGCCTCCGTCCGCCGCGACCGGACCCCGTCCGTGTCGCCGGCGGGGGCGCGCCCGCCGGGGCGGCCGGGAGGCATGCCGCCGGTGTCGCGGAAGGCCTCGACGAAGGTGCCGTCGAGCTTCAGGACGTGCACCGGGAGGCGGGAGAGGTAGGCGAGGTTGGAGTAACCGGTGCCGAAGTCGTCGATCGCGATGCGGATACCCATGTCGGCGAGGGCCTGCAGGGCCTGGATGGGGCGTCCGCCGGGGCCGAGGAGGGCGCTCTCGGTGATCTCCAGCTGCAGCAGCCCGGCCGGCAGACCGGTCCGTTCCAGGACTTCGGCGACGTCCGCGACCACGTCCGAGTCCCAGATCTGACGGGCGGCCAGGTTGACGCTGACGAAGGTGTCGGAGTCGGGGAACTCCGCCAGCCAGCGTCTCGCCTGTCTGCAGGACTCCTCCAGCACCCACTTGCCCAGCGGAACGATCGCCCCGGACTCCTCGGCCAGCGGGATGAACCGGTCGGGGGAGAGCGTCCCGTACCGGGGGTGCCGCCACCGGACGAGGGCCTCGGCGCCGTGCACCAGGCCGTCCGACAGGCCGACGAGCGGCTGGTACTCGACGGTGAACTCGCCGCGTTCCAGGGCGGGCCTCAGCGCGGTGGAGAGGAGCTGCCGGGTCAGCTGGTGGGCACCGCGGGCCGGGTCGTAGAGCGTCCAGCGGGCCCGGCCGTCGGCCTTGGACCAGTACAGGGTCGAGTCGGCGTCCTTGAGGAGGTCGGTCGGCGAGGTGCCCTCGACCGGACGCTCCACCACGCCGACCGAGGCGGTGACCGCCAGCCGGTGCCCACCGATCTCGAACGGGCGCTCCAGCGTTTCGAGCAGGCGGCCGGCCAGCGCGGTGAGCTGCTCGGACCCCTCGCTGTCGGTGACCAGCAGGGCGAACTCGTCCCCGCCGAGCCGGGCGACGAGCTGCTTGTCCCCATGAGCGAAACCGTTCTCCAGACGGGCGGCCACGGCTACCAGCAGCTGGTCGCCGACGTGGTGGCCGAGCGTCTCGTTGATCACGGCGAAGCCGTCCAGGTCGAGGTAGCAGAGCCCGATCCGGGGCTCGCGCTCGCCGTCGGCACTCTCGGCCACCGCCCGGTCGGGGGTTCGCTGCCCGGCCCCCGGCATGCCGTTCCGCACGGCCGTGCCGTGGGTGAGAAGACCCCGGGCCGAACCGCCGGCCGAACCGCCCACCGAACCCGCGGCCGGAGCCTGCACCGCACTCCTCACGCCCACCGAACCGGCACCGCCGACGCCCCCGACGCGCCCGCCACCCGCACCTCCGACACCCGCACCCCCGACGCCCGCAACGCCGCCGGGCCCCCGCTCGCCGTGGCCGCGGCCCGTCCGCACGCCGACGGCGAGGAACGCCGCCTCCAGACGCTCGAAGAACAGCGTGCGGTTGGGCAGGCGGGTCAGCGGGTCGTGCAGGGCCTGGTAGGCCAGCCGGTCGCCGAGGAGCCGCTGCTCGGTGACGTCCTCGACCATGGCGAGCGTGTAGAGGGGGTGCTCGGCGCCGTCCCGGATGAGGGAGAGGGTCACCTTGCTCCACACCGAGCGGCCGTCCTTGTGCTTGAGCCGCTTCTCGACCCGCAGGCGGTCCCGCTTGCCGTGCACCAGCTCCAGGTAGAGGCGCCGGGGGGTGTCCTCGGGGTCGATGATGTCGTGGATGTGCGTCCGGGCGAGGTCGGACGGCTCGCGCCCCAGCATCGCCGCGAAGGCGGGGTTGGCCTCGATGATCAGGTCGTCGGCGTCGATCAGCGCCATTCCGATGCCCGCGTCGGCGAACGCCGCCCGGAACCGGGACTCGCTGGCGCGCAGGGCGGCGAGGAGACGCCCGGTGCTGCCGCCGACCGGGCCGGCGCAGGTGGGGCAGGAGACCAGCGGCTCGACCGTCACCGGAGGCTCGGCGGCTACCTGCTGACCGGTCAGCAGCGGCCCCAGGGGCTGCACCGACGACTGCACGGACGACTGCAGCGGGGACTGCACGGAGGGGTGCTGGTCGGCCCGGCCGGGTGGCGCGTGCGGCGGCTCGGGGCGGCCGGGGCGCTCACGGTGCATCTCCTCGTGTCGCACGACCGTGTGGTGTGCGTCGACCCCCTCGTTTCGCCCCGGCACGGCATGCTCCCGTCCGCTGCTCCCGCATGATCCGGACGGCTGCCGCAGTGCAGTTGTCCGTGTCCACGGCGGTCCACGCCCCTGTCCGATCCAACCCCTCGATCGAACCCCTCGGGTCGGGCCACCGCCGCCGATCATAGGCGTCGCGCGGAAGCGGCGGCGACCGCCGCCAGGGTGATTCGTCGGGTTTCTGACGGAGTGTGGGCCGACGCGGCGGCGCCCCCGGCCTCCGTCGGGCGACGGTGAACGGGGGCGCGTGCGCATACGGCCTGCTTGTCCGGTGTGCGGTCCGGCGGCAGGCCCCCGGGGCGGCGGCTGCGGGCCGACCGCGCCGGGTGTCGGCGGAGCCGTCCGAGGATTTTTCGAACGGTGCCGCCGACGGCGTGTCGCGGGTCAGGCCAGCTTGGCCGTGAGGGTGATCGTCGTGCCGGTGAGGGCCTTGCTCACCGGGCAGTTGGCCTTGGCGTCCTCGGCGGCCTTCACGAAGCCGGCCTCGTCGAGGCCCGGGACCTCACCGGTGACCGTGAGGTGGATGCCGGTGATGCCGGTGCCGGGCTGGAAGGTCACGTCCGCCTGGGTGTCCAGCCGGGTGGGCGGGGTGCCCGCACCGGCGAGGCCGTGGGAGAGGGCCATCGAGAAGCAGGAGGAGTGGGCGGCGGCGATGAGCTCCTCCGGGCTGGTCTTGCCGTTGGGCGCCTCGGCACGGGCCGGCCAGGAGACCGGGTACTCCCCGATGCCGGAGGAGGCCAACGTCACCACGCCCTTGCCTTCGAGCAGGTTGCCTTCCCACGCGGTGCGTGCGGTACGGGTGGTTGCCACGGTCAGGTACCTCCTGTGCTGAGGGAACTGCTGGGTCGTCACGTCCGGCTTGCGCCGCGCCCAGCCTACGCGGCGATTCTCCGCCCGACCGGCGCTCTGCCGGAGTCGCCGCGCGGAGTCCGGCGGAGTGTCCGGATGGCGGACGACTGGTCCGAACGGTGGGAGTTCTCGGGGTCGCCCCTGTTAGATTTGCCGAGGCCCGAGCCGGTCACCGGCCGTCCGGGCGTGTCCAGCCCAGCAAGCTCCGGAGCGATCATCCGATGACCGATCAGCCCACCGACCCCGCCGCCGACACCACGGCGGGGATCGACGAAGCGGTGCGTGCCGAGCTGACCAGCCTGCGCGAGAGCATCGACAACATCGATGCGGCCGTCGTGCACATGCTTGCCGAGCGCTTCAAGGCGACCCAGCGGGTCGGCCGGCTGAAGGCCGCCCACAAGCTGCCCCCGGCCGATCCGGCCAGGGAGCGCGAGCAGATCAAGCGGCTGCGCGAGCTGGCCGCCGGCGCCCACCTCGACCCGGTCTTCGCCGAGAAGTTCCTGAACTTCATCATCGCCGAGGTCATCCGCCACCACGAGGCCATCGCCCGCGCCTGACCGGTACACCTGCGCCGGCCCTGTCCCTGCGCCGGCCCGCGCAGCCCCGGCCCGCGCAGCCCCGGCAGTGCCGGCAGCGGCAGCGGACCGGTTCGCGGTGTCGGCTCCGGCTAAAGGCGGGATTTCGCCGGGGGCCTCCCCGGCGCTAGCGTGCTGTTCTCTTCGACCGGCGATCTCGAACCACCGGCGGGGCACACCGCCGATCGGTCCGCCGGGCCGGCGGGCGGCCTGCGGTGGCGCGGAGGGTGGCACAGCAGATGACCAGCTACGTGGGCACCCCGGACGCGGACCCCGCGACCGGCCCAGAACCGCGCCCGCACGCGCCTGCCGCCGACCAGGACGCACTGCCCGACGGAAGGGGCACGGCCCGAGCGGCGGAAGCCGCCGACTCCCGGCCGGTGCGCCGGCGGCGCTGGCCGTGGTGGGCCGAGCTGCCGGTGATGGCGGCCGTCGGGCTGCTGGTGGCGCTCGTGATCAAGACCTGCCTGTTCCAGGTGTTCACCATCCCGTCCGGCTCGATGGAGAACACGCTGCGGGTCAACGACCGGGTGGCGGTCAACAAGCTGGCCGTCCTCACGGGGTGGGAACCGCAGCCGGGGGAGCCGGTGGTCTTCCGTGATCCCGGGAACTGGCTGCCCGACCGGAAGGAGTCCGACGGCGTCCTGCCCGGCGCGGTCGACGCCCTGCTGAGCTTCGTCGGACTGCTGCCGCCGAAGGACGACAACTACCTGGTCAAGCGGGTCATCGCGACCGGCGGGCAGACGGTCCAGTGCACCGGCACGGTACTGCGGGTGGACGGCCACCCGGTGGCGGAGCCGTACCTGCACGAGGGCGACGACTCGTGTTCGGGGCTGGACTTCGGCCCGGTGGCGGTGCCCCAGGGGTATCTGTGGGTGGAGGGCGACCACCGCAGCAACTCGGCCGACTCCCGGTACCACCGGGACGGGCCCGGCGACGGCGCGGTCCCGGTGGCCAACGTGGTCGGCCCCACCGCCGCCGTGGTCTGGCCGCTCGGCCACCTCGACTGGTTCGGCTGGTCCGGCCGCTGACGGGTCCCGGCCGCACCCTGAACCGAGACGCGCCCCTACACAGAAACGAACCCCCGCACAGAGACGCACCCCGACCGCCCCGGCCGAGCGGCGCACACCCCGGCCGGGGCGGTCGCCCGTTCAGGCGGAGCCGCGTACCGAGTCCCGGGGCTCGCTCCTCGGCCCGGTGTCCCGCTCGTCCCGCGGCCCGGCAGCGCCGTCCCGCCGGCACCCCTCAGCAGGAGCGGCAGGAGCAGCGGGCTTGCTGGTCTGGGCGGCGAAGGCGCCGACGAGCACGAGCAGGCCGCCGAGCAACTGCGGGGTGCCGAGGTGCTCGCCGAGCAGGACCCAGGCGAGGACGGTCGCGACCACGGCCTCCAGGTTGGCCACCACACCGGCCACCGGCGGTGACAGGTGCTGAACGGCCACCACGCCGGTCAGGTACGCCAGCACGGTGGCGACCAGCACCATCCAGGCGGCGGGCAGCAACGCGGGCAGGCTGTGGCCGTTCATGGAGACCGAGCCGCCGAGCAGGCTCCAGTCGGCCTCCCACGGGCGGGTGAACGCGGTGAGCACGACGGCGCCGATGAGCAGCCCGAAGGCGCTGACGGCGATCGGGTCGATCGGCCGCTCGCCGCGGCGGCCGGCGTCGGCGAGGACGAAGTAGCCGACCTGGCAACAGGCCGCACCGAGGGCGAACAGGACGCCGAGCGCGTCGAAGCCGAGCCCGTTCCACACCTCGACCACGCAGGCCAGGCCGGTGACGGCCACGGCGGCGCCGATCGCGGCGGCGCGGGAGACCGGCTTGCGCTGGACGAACCGTACGTAGGCGAGCAGCAGCGGCGGCCCGAGGTACTCGATCAGCAGGGCGACGCCGACCGGGATGCGGGAGATGGCCGCGAAGTAGCAGGCCTGCACACCGGCCACGGCCAGCAGGCCGAAGCCCACCAGCAGGCCCGGGCGCTGCCGCAGGGCCGCCCGGTGCCGGTACGCGAGCGGCAGCAGGACCAGGGCCGCGCCCGCGACCCGGAGCCACACCACGTGCAGCGGCGAGAGCCCGGCTTCGATCAGCGGCTTGGCGGCGGTGCCGGAGCCGCCGAAGGCGAAGGCGGAGAGCAGCGCGAGCGAGAGGCCGAGCGAGCCGATCCCGCGGGCCGGGGAGGGTGGTGAGCTGTGCACCGCCGCATTGTGCCAGTTCGCGGACGTCCTTGGTAAGGCGCCATCTCACCTTTTGGTGCTGTGCTCGTTCGGCCGGAGCCGTGGCCCGCCCGCCGGGCCCGCCGCTACCCCCAGGTGCCCGTGCCCGTCCCGCCGGTGCTGCCGCTCGTCCCCGAGTCCGAACCGCTGCCCGAGCCGTACCCGAGCAGTCCGCCCCCGCCGTCGGTCGTGCCGGACCCGTACCCGCCGGTGCTGCCGGTGCTGCCGGTGCTGCCGGTGCCCGAGCTTCCCGGGCGGCCCGTGCCGGGGGTGGCGCCCTTCGACGCCCACGGCCGCTCCGGCTGCCGGGTGGCGTCGTCGTCCTCGGCGGGCTCCGAGGCGGCCGGGGAGGTCGGGCTCGCGGAGGGGGCGGCCGACGGCGTGCCGCTGGGTGCCGGGTCGGCGGGCCGGGAGCGGACCTGCTTGGGCGGGGTGAACTCGCCCACCGGCTGCCCGGCGAGCGCGGCCTTCGTGTAGGCCGTCCAGATCAGCGCCGGGTAGCGGCCGCCGGCGGCCTCGCCGGTGCCTCCGATGCCGTCCAGGGTGACTTGGGCGCCGCTGGCCGGGTCCTGGCCGAACAGGGCGACCGCGGTCACCAGCTCCGGCGTGTAGCCGACGAACCAGACCGAGCGGGAGTCGTCGGTGGTGCCGGTCTTGCCGGCGACCGGCCGGTTCAGGGCGCCCGCCCGCCAGCCGGTGCCGCCCGGGTCGTCGACGACGCCCCTGAGCATGGCGGTGGTGGCCCGGGCGGCCTCGGTGCTGACCGCCTGGGTGGTGCTCTGCGCGGGCAGCGGCACCTGCTCGCCCTCGACCTCGACGGACTTCACCAGCCACGGGGTGATCTGCTTGCCGTCGTTGTCGAGCGCCGCGTACGCACCGGCCATCTGCAGCACGCTGGGCGTGGCCGCGCCGAGCGGGATGGACGGCACGGCGCTCAGGCCGGGGGTGTCGGCGGGCAGTCCGAGCGCGACGGCCGTCCTCCGGACGGTCTCCAGGCCGGTGTCCTGCGCGAGCTGGGCGTACACCGAGTTGACCGACCAGTCGGTGGCCTGCTGAAGGGTGATCTGGCCGTAGTCCTTGCCGCCCTCGTTCGGCGGCGCGTACGGAGTGCCGGTGCCGCCGCGGACCGGGCGGCCGCTGGTGCCGTCGTAGACGGTGTCGGCGGTGATCCGGCGGCCCGCCTGGGTGCGGGCCCCGCTGTCGAGGGCGGCGGCGAGGGCGATCGCCTTGAAGGTGGACCCCGCCTGGTAGTCCTGGCGGGTCGCGTTGTCGATCCAGTGCCTGGTGGCGTCGCTGCCGCCGTACAGCGCGACGACCGCGCCGGTCTTCGGGTCCACGGAGACGGCGCCGGCCTGGGCGTCGGCGTCCTTCTTGCGCTTCGCCGGGTCCAGGTTGTCGGTGAGCTGGCTGCGGACGGCGGCCTGCAGCTGCCGCTCCCGCTCGGAGTCGACGGTGAGGGTGATGGTGTAGCCGCCCTGGGCGAGCTGGGCGTCGCTCAGGACGTGCTGCGAGGTGAGGTGGTCGGTGGCGGCGGCCACCAGGTAGCCGGCCTGCCCGGACAGCCCCGGCGCGCTCTTCGGCTCCTTCACGTCGGGGAAGGAGGTCGCGGCCCGCTCGGAGGCGGACAGCCAGTGCTGCCGGACCATGCCGTCCAGCACGTAGTTCCAGCGGTTCATGGCGTTCTGCCGGCCCTGCGGGGTCGCGGTGGCGACGTCGTACGCGCCGGGGGCGTTCAGCAGTGCGGCCAGGTAGGCGCCCTGGGCGGCGTTCAGCCGGTCGGCGTCGGTGCCGAAGTACGCCTGCGCGGCGGCCTGGATGCCGTAGGCGCCGCGTCCGTAGTACGAGGTGTTGAGATACCCGGCGAGGATGTCGTCCTTGCTCTCGGTCGCATCCACCTTGATCGCGATGAAGAGCTCCTTCACCTTGCGGGTGACGCTCTGCTTCTGGCTGAGGTAGGTGTTCTTGACGTACTGCTGGGTGATCGTGGAGCCGCCCTGGGTGCTCCCGCCGGTCGCGGTGCGGAAGGCGGCGCGGGCCAGGCCCTGCACGTTGACCGCGCCCTCGTGGTAGAAGTTCCGGTCCTCGGCGGCGAGCGCGGCCTGCCGGGCGGCGGGGGAGATCCCGTCGAGCGGCACGTTCTGCCGGTTGGTCTGCCCGGTCCGGGCGATCGGCGTGCCGTCCTGGTAGAGCCAGGTGTTGCTCTGCGCCGTCGCGGCCGCGTGCGCGTCGGGCACCTGCACCAGGGCCAGCCCCAGGGCGAACAGGCCGACCGAGAGCAGCACCGCGGCCACCGAGCCGGCCAGCGCCGCCCGCCAGGTCGGGACCAGCCGGCGCCAGCCGGTGCGGCGCCGGGCCGTCCTGCGGCCGAACCACCGCCGTGCGGGCACGCCGGAACCGGTCTGCTGCGAAGTACGGGGCACCGGAGGTCCCTTCCTGCGAGCCCCGCAAAGGTCGCTCACCCGTCGGACGGCACGGACCGTCCCACCCTGCCTGATCGACTTGTCAGACGTTAGGGACTTATGTCCCATTTTTCCTTACCGTTCCCTCACCTCTCGGCGGCCACCTCGCCCGCGCCCCCGCCGCGACGGGGCCGGGATAGGGTGCCCGGACCCGCCGCACGAGGAGCACCATGGCCCGCCCGAGCATCCTGTACGTGACCGACCTCACCTATCCGGCCCGCGGCCGGCGTTACGGCGACGAGGACGTCCACCTCTCCGCGGCGCTGCGCACCGACTTCGCCGTCGCCCTCTGCCACCCGCTGGATGCGGCCGGCCTGATGGGCTCCTTCGACGGCGTCGTGGTGCGCAACAGCGGCCCGGTGCTTCACTACCGGGAGCAGTACGAGGCCTTCCGGGCCGAGGCGCTGCTGCGCGGCACCCCGGTGTTCAACGAGCTGACCGGCCGCGCGGACATGGCCGGCAAGCAGTACCTGCTCGACCTCTCGGCCGGCGGGCACCCCGTGATACCGACCGCCGGTGCGCCGGACGAGCTGCACCGGCTGCCGGAGGTCCCCGAGTACGTGGTGAAGCCGAAGCTCGGCGCCGACTCGATCGGACTGGAGTTCGTCGGGCCGGAACGGATCGCCGAAGCCTGTGCCGGCGGCGGAGTGCTCGTCCAGCCGCGGATCGACTTCCGCTACGAGGTGTCCTTCTACTTCGTCGACCGCGAGTTCCAGTACGCGCTGCACACCCCCGACCGGGACGCCCGCTGGGAGCTCGCCCCCTACCGGCCCGGCGGGGGCGACCTCGCCTTCGCCCAGCGCTTCGTGGACTGGAACACCATCGACCACGGCATCCAGCGCGTCGACGCCTGCCGCACCCCCGAGGGCGAGCTGCTCCTCGTCGAACTGGAGGACCTCAATCCCTACCTGTCCCTCCACCTGCTGGAGGAGGGGCAGCGCGAGCGCTTCACGGCCGCGACGAAGGACTCCCTCCACCGCCTGCTGCGCGGCTGAGGCGGCTCCGGGAACGTCGAAGGCCCCCCGCTTCCGCGAGGGGCCTTCGACCGTCTGTGCGCCGCCAGGGACTCGAACCCCGGACCCGCTGATTAAGAGTCAGCTGCTCTAACCAACTGAGCTAGCGGCGCCTGCTGACCTGCGGAACATTACACGCAGCCGTCCGCCGAGTGAAATCGTGTCCGCCCGGTCGCGGTGTGTCGCAGTCGGCGCGCCGGCAGGCAGCGCGGTGATCACGAGGCGGCGCGGCGCGCGGGACCGTGCGGAGAGACCGCCCCGTGTTCCGACCTCCGCCTTGACCTTCCGCGTTGCCCGCAGACCGCCCATGTGTCGTCGTGCCAGGCGCCACGGAATCTATCGGGCGGGCAGGGAGGTCCCGGAGACCTCGGCAGGCACACGCCGCACGCCCCCGTCCTGTCACCCGGATCGCGCACTGTTGCGTCAACCGTGTGATGACGGCGACCGGCCGTGGGCCGCCCGGGTGGCGGTCGCCGGCCACCGTCCGCCGGGCGGTACCGCGGCCCGGTGCGTGCACCGGGCCTGCCAGGAATGCCAGGATCACGGGGCAGATCGCCCCGACCCCCACCGAAGGCGGCACCATGACCAGTGACGCGGACGAGCCCCGGGCCGCGGCGGAGCGGCTCCCGGCGCACCTCCAGCACTCCCGCCCGGTCCGCCGGATGGCGCCGCGCGGCCGCGGCGAACCGCACCGCACCGCCACCCCGCTGGAGCTCTTCTTCGACCTGTGCTTCGTGGTGGCCGTCGCCCAGGCCGGGGTCCAACTGGCGCACGCCCTCGCGGAGGGTCACGCCGGCACCGCCGTTCCGCGCTATCTGTTCGTCTTCTTCGCGATCTGGTGGGCCTGGATGAACTTCACCTGGTTCGCCTCCGCCTACGACGTGGACGACGTGCCGTACCGGCTCACCACCCTGGTGCAGATCACCGGGGTGCTGGTGCTCGCGGCCGGCGTGCCCCGGATGTTCCAGGACCAGAACCTGGTCCTCTCGGTGGTCGGCTACGTGCTGATGCGCTTCGCCATGGTCACCCAGTGGCTGCGCGCCGCGGCCTGCGAGACCGGCCCGGCCCGTACGGTGGCCCTGCGCTACGCCCTCGGGATCACCCTGTGCCAGATCGGCTGGGCGCTGATCCTGCTGGTGCCGCACAGCGCCTACCCGTACCTGATCCCGCTCGGCATCCTGGCGGAGGTCTCCGTGCCGGTGCTGGCCGAGCGCACCGCGCAGACCACCTGGCACCCGCACCACATCGCCGAGCGGTACGGGCTGTTCACCTTGATCGTGCTGGGCGAGACGGTGGCCGCCGCCACCCTCGCGGTGCAGACGGCGCTGGACGAGCACGAGGCCCTGGACGACCTGCTGCCGATCGCCGGCGGCGGCGTCCTGCTGTGCTTCGCGGCCTGGTGGATCTACTTCGCCGAGCCGGTGCACGACCGCCTCCGCTCCAGCCGGGAGGCCTTCCTGTGGGGCTACGGCCACTACCTGCTGCTCGGCTCGGCGGCCGCGATCGGCGCGGGCCTGGAGGTGGTGGTGGAGTACTCCGTCCACCAGGCGCACATCTCGGCGGTGGCGGCCGCCGCCGCGGTCACCGTGCCGGCCGCGCTCTACCTGCTGACGGTCTGGCTGCTGCAGTCCCGGCACTTCAAGCAGGGCGCCGAGCAGGTGGTGCTGCCGGCCTCGGCGGCGGTGGTGCTGGCCTGTACGGCGCTGGGCCGCGACGCGGTCCTCGCGGCCGGGCTGGTCGCCGCCCTGACGGTGGCGGTCGGCATCACGCTGCGCGCCCGCCGCGGCTGACCGCGCACCGTCCACGGGCCGGCGGCCGCGGCCGCGGGCGCTGTCGGCGGTGCCTGCCAGGATGGCCGGGAGAGCAGTCCGCCCCGCACAGATCGGCCACGCCATGTCCGCCGTCCCCGAGCAGCTCGCCGACCTCCCGTACGCCGAGCTGCTGAGCCCGCACACCGGCGGCCTGCGGAGCGACGTCCGCTACGACACCGTGCACTTCGACGGCGGCGCGTACGACGGCCGGGCGAGCGGCGCGAGCTTCCTGGAGTGCGCCTTCACCGGCGTCGAGCTGGACGGCACCGGTCTGCGCACCGCCCGCTGGAACGAGGTCTGGCTGCAGGGCTGCCGCCTGGTCGCCGCCGACCTCGCCGAGACCGAGTGGCAGGACGCGTCCCTCCTCGGCTCGGTGCTGGCCGGGATCTCCTGGTACGGCTCGCAGCTGCGCCGGGTGGTGCTGCGCGGCTGCAAGCTGGAGGCGGTCAACCTGCGCGGCGCGGTGCTGCGCGACGTCGTCTTCGAGGACTGCCTGCTGCGCGACGTCGATCTCGGCGAGGCGAAGCTGACCTCGGTGTCGGTGCCGGGTACCACCCTGGACGGGGTCCGGTTCGCCGGGGCGCGGATGGAGAAGGTGGATCTGCGCGGCGCCGTCCGGCTGGGCCTGCCCGATGGCCACCTCGGCCTCTCCGGCGCCGTGCTGAACACCGGCCAGCTGTTCGAGCTGGCCCCGCAGTTCGCCCACGCCCTCGGCATCACCGTCAAGGACTGAGCCGGAAGGAGCCGGTCCGCAACGGCCGAAGCGCGGCTCAGAGCGCCGCGACCGCCTCGGCGACCGGCTGCTCGCCCGCGGCCAGTTCCAGCGTCCGTCCGACCGCCGGTGCGGGCTCGGTCAGCAGCGCGGCGAGCACCGCCGCCACGTCCTCCCGCGGCACCCGCCCGCGCCCGGTGCGCTCGGCGAGCAGCACCCGCCCGGTGCCGGGCCCGTCGGTGAGCGGGCCGGGCCGCAGCACCGTCCAGTCCAGTGCGGCCCGCGCCCGCAGGTCGTCGTCGGCGGCGCCCTTGGCGCGCAGGTAGGCGCCGAAGACCGGGTCTGCGCCGTCCGGGGCCGCCGCGTCCGCCCCCACCGTGGAGATCATCAGGTAGCGCCGGACCCCGGCCAGTTCGGCGGCGTCCGCGAGCAGGACGGCGGCCGCCCGGTCGACGGTGTCCTTGCGCGCGGCGCCGCTGCCGGGCCCGGCGCCGGCTGCGAAGACGACCGCGTCCGCCCCGTCGAGGACGGCGGCGAGGCCCTTCGGGTCGACGGCCTCCAGGTCGAGCACGACCGGTTCGGCGCCGCGCCGCCGCAGGTCGTCGGCGTGTTCGGCGCGCCGGACCAGCCCGACCGGGGTGTCCCCGCGGTCGGCCAGCAGCCGTTCCAGGTGCAGGGCGATCTGTCCGTGTCCACCGGCGATGACGATGCGCATACCGGCCACGCTATCCCCGTTCACCGGCGGGTCGCCGGGCGACGCGGCGACGAACTCTCCGTCAAACTTCGCGCACGGGCATGGCCATGGCACACCGGGCTGCGTGACGATTCTCCGCGTCCGACGGCGCGGCAACGTGTCCGTACAACATCACCGGTTGGCATCACCGAAGGGACGGCGGCCCGATGGCTGAGCTGAGTCGTAGGAAGTTCATGGCGCTGTCGGCGAGTGCGGCGGCGGGCGCCGCGGTCGCCGGGTCCGCGGTCGGCGGCGGCACCCAGCCGGCCGTGGCCGCGGAGGCGGCGGCGGGCGCCACCGGCACCCTGGCCGATGCGCGGCACATCGTGGTCCTGATGCAGGAGAACCGCAGCTTCGACCACTACTTCGGCACCCTGAAGGGCGTCCGCGGCTTCGCCGACCGCAGCGCGATCCAGATCGCCGGCGGCTACAGCGTCTTCAACCAGCCCAACGGCCTCGGCCGCCAGTACCCGTGGCAGTTCAGCGCCACCAAGCCGGCCGGCGGTGCCGACCCCGAGCGCCTCGCCCAGTGCAACGGCGACCTGGCGCACGCCTGGTACGACCAGCACAAGGCCTGGAACGGCGGCAAGCTCGACTCCTGGGTCGCCGCCAAGGGCAACGTCCGCACGCTGGGCTACCTGACCCGCGCCGACATCCCCTTCCACTACGCGCTGGCCGACAACTGGACGGTCAACGACGCCTACTTCTGTTCGGTTCTCAGCGCCACGGGCCCCAACCGCACCGTCCACTGGTCCGGCACGATCGACCCGGACGGCACCGCCGGCGGCCCCGCCTACGACGGCGGCGACGAGTCCGGGCTGCGCTGGCAGACCTACGCCGAGGCGCTGGAGGCGGCCGGGGTCAGCTGGAAGGTCTACCAGAACGCCGCCGACAACTACGGCGACAACGCCCTCGCCTACTTCAAGCAGTTCACCGACGCCCCGGCCGGCAGCCCGCTGGCGGTCAAGGGCATGGGCTCCGTGCCGAAGAAGACCGGGAAGACCCCGGACGACATCGCCGCCGCGATCCGTGCCGACGTGCTCGCCGGCACGCTCCCGCAGGTGTCCTGGATCGTCGCCGACCAGGCCTCCTCCGAGCACCCGTACGCCACCCCGGCCGACGGCGCGCACTTCGTGCACATGGTGATGGACGCGCTCAACGCGGACCCGGCGGTCTTCGACTCCACCGTCATGTTCCTCAACTACGACGAAAACGACGGCTTCTTCGACCACGTGCCGCCGCCGGCCGCCCCGGCCGGGACGCCCGGCGAGTTCTGCAAGGGCACCAACACCGGCCTCGGCTTCCGCGTCCCGCTGATCGCGATATCCCCGTGGAGCCGCGGCGGCTGGGTCAGCTCCGAGGTCTCCGACCACACCTCGGTGCTGCGCTTCCTGGAGAAGTGGACGGCCGCCATCGGCAGGCCCGCCACCTGCCCCAACATCAGCGCCTGGCGCCGCAAGGTCTGCGGCGACCTCACCGGCATGTTCGACTTCGCGAACCCCGTCTACGGCATGCCGGCCCTGCCGAACACCGACGCCGTCATCGGCATGGCGGCCTGCGGCCCGCTGCCCAACCCGGCGCCCGTCGACAACAAGCTGCCCCAGCAGGAGCCCGGCACCCGTCCGGCCCGCGCCCTGCCGTACCAGCCCAACGCCAACCTCGACCGGCTGGAGTTCGGCTCGGGCGGTGTCATGAAGGTGTGGATCGCCATGGCGAACCAGGGCGCCGCCGCCACGCACCTCGCCGCCTACGCCAATGCCTACCGCAGCGGCGGCCCCTGGCAGTACACCGTCGACGCGGGCGGCGCCACCAGCGACTTCTTCAACTGCGGCACCGGCTTCGGCGGCGGCCCGTACGACCTGAGCGTGGTCGGCCCCAACCGCTTCCTGCGCCGCTTCAAGGGCGACGCCACCAAGCCCGGCAAGCTGGTGTCGGTCACCTCCTCGTACGCGACCGCGCCGACCACCGGCAAGCTCGCCCTCTGGTTCTCCTTCACCAACACCGGCACCGCACCGGTCACCTTCACCGTCACCTCCACCAACTACCGCACCGACGGTCCGTGGGCGTACCGGGTGCCGGCCGGCGGCTCGGCCTCGGACTTCTTCAATGCGGTGGCGTACAACGGCGGCTGGTACGACTTCACCGTGACGGTGGACTCGGACCCGACCTGGTCGCAGCGGTTCACCGGCCACCTGGAGACCGGCGCGGCCAGCGTCTCCGGCTGACCGGGGGCGCCGGCACCCGCCCCCGACGCGCTGGTGCCGGCGCTCCCCCGGTGGCATGCCCGGCGGCGTAGTGTGACAGTGAGGGAAGCCCAGGTCGGACCGCACGCGAGGAGGAAGACATGGGCATCTTCGACAGGTTCCGGCACAAGGCCCACGAGACGGACACTCCGGCCGACCGCGCGGCGCTCGCCCATGACGAGGCGGCCGACGCCTTCGGCGACACCGCCGAGAAGAGCCGGATGGACGCCCAGCACCAGGCCGAGCAGATGGAAGAGGACCGCCGGGCCGCGGCCGACATGACCGCCGAGGGCGATCCCTGGGACTGATCGCGAACACCGATCCGGGCCGGAGGGGCGCGGCCGCAGCAGCGGCTGCGCCCCTCCGGCTGTGTCCGCCGGGAAACGCCGTGATCAGGACCGCGGCGGCAGCGGGGGCCTGCGCAGGTCGGGGCGGGGCGTGTCGGTGGGCGGCGGTGCGGCCGCCGGCGCCTCCGCGAGGGCCTCCATGGCGAGTTCCACCGCGGCCGCCAGGTCGGTGTGCTCGCCGCGGGCCCAGCTGTGCGGGGTGCGCAGCACCTCGACGTCCGGGGCGACGCCGTGGTTCTCCACCGACCAGCCGATGCCCCCGGTGAACCAGGAGGCGTTCTTGGGCACCGAGATCTGCGTGCCGTCGCCGAGCACGTGCCGGCCGGTCATCCCGACCACACCGCCCCAGGTGCGGGTGCCGACCACCGGGCCGAGCCCGAGCAGCTTGATGGCAGCGATGATCACGTCGCCGTCCGAGCTGGTGGCGTGGTCGGCGAGGGCGACCACCGGGCCGCGCGGCGCGTCCCTCGGCCAGCGCACCGGGTGCCGCCCGCGGGTGAAGTCCCAGGCGAGGACGCGCCGGCCGAGCTTCTCCAGGACCAGCTCGGAGACGTTCCCGCCGGCGTTGCCGCGGACGTCCAGGACCAGCGCGGGCTTGGCCAGCTCGCTGCGCAGGTCCCGGTTGAACTGGGCCCAGCCGGAGCCGCCGAGGTCCGGGATGTGCAGGTAGCCGCACCGGCCGTCGCTGAACTCGCGCACCAGTTTGCGGCGCTTGACCACCCAGTCCTGGTAGCGGATCGGCCGTTCGTCGGTGAGCGGGGTGACGGCGATCCGGCGCACCCGGCCGGAGTCCTTGCAGCGCAGCGTGAGCTCCACGGTGGTGCCGCCGGTGCCGGCCAGCAGCGGCGCCGGCCCGCGGACCGGGTCGGGCGGGCGGCCGTCCACGGCGATCAGCTCGTCGCCGTCCTGGATGCCGAAGCCGGCGAGCGGCGCCCGGGCCCTGGGGTCGGAGGACTCGCCGGGCAGGATGCGGTCGACCAGCCAGCGTCCTTCCGGGTCGCGGTGCGCGTTGGCGCCGAGCAGGCCGAGCGGCTGCTGGAGCAGCTGCGGGCCCTCGCCTCGGCGCGAGGGCGTGACGTAGGCGTGCGAGGTGCCGAGTTCGCCGAGCAGCTCGCGCAGCAGGTCGGCGAAGTCGTCGGGGCCGGCGATCCGGTCCAGCAGCGGCTCGTACTGGGCGACCAGTTCGGGCCAGTCCAGGCCGCACATGTCCTCGTCCCAGAACTGGTCGCGGACGATCCGGGCGGCCTCGTGGAAGGCCTGCCGCCATTCGGCCGCCGGGTGCACGGTGTGGGTGATCCGCCGCAGGTCGACGGTGAGCGGGGTGCCGACGGGCAGCGGGTGGAGCTTGAGCACGCCCGCGGAGAAGACCAGGACGGAGCCGCCGTCGCCGGAGACCGAGAAGCCGTCCAGCTGGTCGGCGACGGTGGAGCGGGTGCCGTGGGCGAGGTCGAAGTACTCCAGGCTGGGCTTGCCGGAGGTGTCGGTGGGGCTGGCGAAGGTCTGGCCGAGGGCGCCGGAGATCGGCCAGCGCAGCCAGAGCACCCCGCCGCGCACCGGGGCGGTCGCCGAGTACTTGGAGGCGGTGACCGGGAAGGGCACCAGCCGCTTGGTGAGGCCCTCGGGGTCGAGGGTGACCGTGCCGTCCCCGGTGGCCTCCCCCGGGTCGAGCCCGACGGCAGGGCGGCCCTCCGCCGGGGCGGCGAACGGCGACGGCGTCCCCGCGGCCAGCGGGATCAGGTAGGGGCGGCAGCCGAGCGGGAAGGACATGTCGCCGGTGTGCACGTCGTGCACCGGGTCGAAGCCGCGCCAGGACAGGAAGACCAGGAACCGGCCGTCCCGGGTGAAGACGGGGTGCTCGTCCTCGAAGCGGCCGCCGGTGACGTCGGTGATGCGCTCGGTGGCGTCCACCCTGGCCAGCCGGATCGCCCGCAGCGACCGCCCGGCGACCGGCTGAGACCAGGTGAGCCACTGCGAGTCGGGGGAGAAGGCGGGGCTGCTGACCGGCCCGTACTGGGAGGAAGCCACCTCGCGGACCTCGCCGGTCTCGGTGGTGACCAGCAGCAGCCGCCCGTCGGAGGCGGCGACGGCCAGGTGGCGGCCGTCGGGGGCGGCGGAGAGCTCCTGGACCCGGCCGATCATGCCGCCGGCGATCCGGCGGGTGGGGCCGCCGCCGTCGGTGCCGCGGGCGGGCAGCGGGGCGATCTCGACGGCGTCCTCGCCCTCGGCGTCGGTGATCCAGGCGACGTGGCCGCCGTACGCGGGCAGCACCGGCAGGCGGGTGCGCACCCCCGGGGTGTCGACGAGCACCCGGGCCGGGCCGTCGCGGTGGGTCAGCCAGTACAGGCTGCCGCGGATGTTGACCACGCCGGCCCGCCCGGTGGGGTCGCAGACCAGGTCCTTGACGTGCAGCGACGCCGACACGTGGTACGGGCGGCGGCCGGCCCGGGCACCGCCGAGCGGCACCTCCAGGCGGCGCGGGGCCGGGGTGCGCAGGTTGTCCAGCAGCCAGAGGTCGCCGGCGTGCTGGTAGACGATCCGGGTGCCGTCGGAGGCGGCCTCGCGGGCGTAGTAGGAGGCGTGGTCGGTGTGCCGCCGCAGGTCGGAGCCGTCGGGGCGGCAGGAGTAGAGGTTGCCGACGCCCTCGTGGTCGGAGAGGAAGGCGATCCGCGGGTGGTCCGGCTCGTCGACCGGCATGGGCGAGGCGAGGTGGCCGGTGTGGCCGGGCAGCAGCTCGCCGTGGTCGAGCCAGAGCCGGCCGGTGGCTCCGCCGCGGTAGCGCTTCCAGGAGGCCGGGCCGTGCGGGGCGGCCGAGGTGAGCAGCACGGTGTGTTCCAGGCCGACCTGGGCGTCGTTGACCGGGCCCCAGGGCATCCGGCGGCCGGGGGCGCCGTCCGGCGGCAGCGCGTACGCCCAGGTGTAGTGCGCGAACGGCTCGTGGTACGAGGTCACGGCGAGCACCTGGCCGTTGGGGAGCCAGCCGCGGACCCGGGTGTCGTGGCTGCCCCAGTAGGTGAGCCGGACGGCCTCGCCGCCCGCCACCGGGGCGGTCCACACCTCGGGGGTGAGCGCCTGCCAACTGGTCCAGGCGACGGTGGTGCCGTCGGGGGAGATCCGCGGGTGGCTCACCCGTACGCGGTCGCAGCTCACCCGCCAGGCGCGTCCGGTGCTGCCGTCCGGGTGCAGCGGGGCCACCCACACGTCGTCCTCCGCGGTGAAGGTGAGCAGGCCGCCGCGGACGTGGGGGTACCTGAGATATCCGGACACTTCTCCATGGTTCGGCGACCGCGGGGGGCTCGCAACCCGCCGTCCTACTCCGCCCGGGCCGACGGGCCCTGACGGTGCGCCGACTCCATTGACAGGCGCACGGGGATTCCGCTTCAGTGGTCTAGTCCAAGTGTGGTCCAGTCCAATGCGGCGCGCCCTGCCGCTGCGGCTGCATGCCCGGCCGGCCCCCACCGGCGCCCGGACACCCCCCGTCTTCCGGCAGGAGCATCCCCACATGCGCACTTCCCCGAGACCCTCCCACGCCGCACCGCCCGGCCGCCGCCTGGTGGCCGCCGCCACCGCCTGGACCGTCGCCGCGGCCGGCGCCGTCGCCCTGACCTTCGGCCTCGCCGACTCCGCCAGTGCCGGCGAGTTCCTCGCCAACGGCGGCTTCGAGAGCGGGTCACTGGCCCCCTGGAGCTGCACCGGCGGCACCGGCAGCGTCGTCAGCGGCCAGGCGCACACCGGCAGTTGGGCCCTCGCCGGGGCGGCGTCGGCGAGCGACAACGCCCAGTGCACGCAGACCGTCGCGGTCGCCCCCAACACCACCTACACGCTCAGCGCCTGGGTGAAGGGCGCCTACGTCTACCTGGGCGTCAACGGCGGAGCCTCGACCTGGACGCCGAGCACCGGCGGCGCCTACCAGAAGCTCTCGGTCAGCTTCACCACCGGCGCGAGCCAGACCAGCGCCACCGTCTTCACCCACGGCTGGTACGGCCAGGGCGCCTACTGGGCGGACGACATCTCGCTGGACGGCCCGGGCGCCCCCACCCAGCCGCCGACCTCGCAGCCCCCGACGTCCCAGCCGCCCACGTCGCAGCCCCCGACCAGCCAGCCACCGACCTCCCAGCCCCCGACGTCCCAGCCGCCGACCTCGCAGCCGCCGACCACCCAGCCGCCCGGCGGCGGGCTGCCCGCGCACGCCCTGGTCGGTTACCTGCACGCCAGCTTCGCCAACGGCGCCGGGTACACCCGGATGGCGGACGTCCCGGCCTCCTGGGACGTCATCAACCTGTCCTTCGGCGAGCCCACCTCGGTGACCTCGGGCGACATCCGGTTCAACCGCTGCCCGGCCACCGAGTGCCCGACCGTCGAGTCCGACGCCGACTTCAAGGCGGCCATCGCCGCCAAGCGGGCCCAGGGCAAGAAGGTGCTGATCTCGATCGGCGGCCAGAACGGCCAGGTCCAGCTCACCACCACCGCCGCCCGCGACGCCTTCGTCTCCTCGGTCTCCGCGATCATCGACAAGTGGGGCCTGGACGGCCTCGACATCGACTTCGAGGGCCACTCGCTCTCCCTCAACACCGGCGACACCGACTTCAAGAACCCCACCAGCCCGGTGGTGGTCAACCTGATCTCGGCACTGAAGACGCTCAAGGCCAAGTACGGCGCCGGCTTCGTGCTGACCATGGCCCCGGAGACGTTCTTCGTCCAACTCGGCTACCAGTACTACGGTTCCGGCCCCTGGGGCGGCCAGGACCCGCGGGCCGGCGCCTACCTGCCGGTCATCCACGCGATGCGGAACGACCTGACCCTGCTGCACGTCCAGGACTACAACTCGGGCTCCATCATGGGCCTGGACAACCAGTACCACTCGATGGGCGGGGCGGACTTCCACGTCGCCATGACCGACATGCTGCTCAAGGGCTTCCCGGTGGCCGGCAACACGGCGAACGTGTTCCCGCCGCTGGCCGCCTCCCAGGTCGCCATCGGCATGCCCGCCACCACCAACGCCGGCAACGGCTACGTGGCCCCGGCCGAGGTCAACAAGGCGCTGGACTGCCTGACCAGGGCGACCAACTGCGGCGGCTACGTCCCGCGCAGCGGGGCGCAGCCGAACCTGCGCGGCCTGATGACCTGGTCGATCAACTGGGACCGCTTCGGCGGGCAGGAGTTCTCCAAGAACTTCGACGCCTACTTCGGCTGACCCGCCACGCCGGGCCCGGGGCGGTGCCTCCGCCCCGGGCCCGACGGTCGTTGACGCCCCCGGGACCGCACCCGACACTGGGGTCACCCCCGTCTCCCCGACCAGGAGGCCGCCATGACCGGCCCGCTCGTCCTCGGCCTCGACGCCGGCGGCACCGGCAGCCGGGCGGTCGTCGCGGATCTGCACGGCCGGGTGCTCGGCACCGCCCGCGGCGAGGGGGCCAACCCGGTGGCGCACGGCGGGGCCGCCGCCGCCCGGGCGGTCGGCGACACCCTGCGGGCCGCCCTCGACGGCCTGGACCCGGGCGCGGTCGCGGCCGGCGTGGTCGGCCTGGCCGGCGCCCTGGTCGCCGAACCCGAACTCGCCGGGCTCTGGCCCGCCCTCGGGCTCTCCGTCACCCCGCGCACCACCAGTGACCTCGCCCTCGCCTACACCGCGGGCACCGGCCGCCCGGACGGCTCCGTGCTGATCGGCGGCACCGGCGCGGTCGCCGCCGAGGTGCGCGGCCACGTGCCCGTCCGGCTCGCCGACGGGCACGGCTGGCTGCTCGGCGACCTCGGCTCGGGCCAGTGGCTCGGCCGGGAGGCCGTCCGGCTCGCACTGGCCGCGGTCGACGCCGGCCGGACGCCCTCCGGCACCGCGGCGGCCGTCGCGGAGGCGCTGTGCGGGCGTTCCGGCGGGGACGGGCTGCGGGCCGCACTGCTCGGCGCCGTGTACGCCGAGGCACCCGTCCGGCTGGCCCGGCTCGCCCCGCTGGTGCTGGACGGGGCCGCCGCCGGGGAGCCCGTCGCGCAGGCGCTCGTCCGGGAGGCCGCCGGGCTGCTGCTCGGCACGCTCGGCACCGTCCGCCCGGCCGGTTCCGCACTGCCGGTGGTGCTGGCCGGCGGGGTGCTCTCGGCCGGCTCGCCGCTCGCCGCGGCGGTACGGGACGGGGTGGCCGAACGGTGGCCCGCCGCCGAGATCCTCCCGGCCGGCAGTACGGCCGGGGCGGCCGCCTGGCTGGCGGCCCGCACGCTCACCGGGCCGGCCGCCGCCGAAGAACTGCACCGGGCCCTGGTTGCTGCACAGGGCCCGGGCGGCCCGGGGAACGCCGAAGGCCCCCCGCTTCCGCGAGGGGCCTTCGACCGTCTGTGCGCCGCCAGGGACTCGAACCCCGGACCCGCTGATTAAGAGTCAGCTGCTCTAACCAACTGAGCTAGCGGCGCCTGCTGACGTGGACAACCATACACGCTCCCGCAGGTCGGACGCACATCCGTATCCGCAGGTGCTCAGTGGAGCTTCTCTCCGGCGGCCAGCATGGCCACGAACTGCTCGATCCGCCGGGCGCGGGTCTCCGGGCGCTTGGCCTCCTGCACCCGGTGGAGGATCGAGTACCGGTTGGCGCCGTCCAGGGCGGCGAAGTTCTCCGCCGCGGCGGGCACGGCGGCCAGGGCCGCGGCCAGGTCCTCCGGCACGGTGGCCGTCCGCGGGCTGTCGTACGCGGCCTCCCAGCGGCCGTCCGCCTTGGCGCGGTCGACCTCGGCCTGCCCGGCGGGGCGCATCCGACCCTGGGCGGCGAGGGCCTCGGCCTTCTCCCGGTTGATCTTCGACCAGCGGCTGCGGGCCGTCCGCGGGCAGAACCGCTGCAGCCAGTGCAGGTCGTCGAAGGACCGCTTCTGCGCGTCGATCCACCCGAAGCAGAGCGCCGCGTCGAGGGCCTGGGGGTAGTCGAGGGCGGTGACCCCCGGGGCCTTCTTGCGCAGCTTCAGCCAGATGCCGGGGGAGGAGTCGTGGTGCTCGGCGAGCCAGGTCTCGAACTCCTCCGCCGAGTCGAAGGCAAGGGTGTCCAGGGTGTCGGCCATGGCCGCAGTGAACCACAGGGCACCGACAACTGGCACCGGGTCAGGCCCAGGGCTCCACCACGACGAGCCGCCCCGGCCCCGGGCCGGGCGCGGCGGCCCGCTCCAGCGGCAGCACCTCGTCCGGGGCGAGCCGGAACGCCCCGGCCTGCCACAGCTCGACCAGCCCGGCGATCTCCGCGGACTCCGCCTCCCCGCGGCTGCGGCCGCCCGCCGCCGACCCGAGGCCGGCGACCCGCTCCGGGCCGCCCGCCAGCTCCGCCCAGACCGGGGCGGCCGCGCGCCCGACGGCGTCCAGCACCGCGTCCACGCCCTGCGGCGCGGCATCCGCCACCCGTTCGGCGAGCTGGGCCCCGTACCCGACGGGCACCGCGCCGAGGCCGCGCAGCAGGGAGTGGTCCCGCTCGGCGGCCACCGCCACCACCGCGGCGCCCCGCCACCGGGCCAGCGCGACGGCCGCCCGGCCTGCCGGACCCGCGGTGCCGTGCACCAGCAGCGTGCTGCCGCGCCGCACCCGCAGGCCGTCCAGGGCCGCCTGCACACCGGCCGCCGTGAGCGGCAGCAGCGCCGCCTCGGCCCACGGCAGCTCCGGGGGCCTGGCCGCCACCCGGTCGGCGTCCGCCGCCGCGTACTCGGCACACGCGCCGGACTGGCAGTGCCCGAGCACCTCGTCGCCGACCTCCAGGCCGTACGAGCCGGGGCCGAGTTGCACCACCACGCCCGCGAACTCCTCGCCCGGGATGCCGGCCGGCGGCGCACTGCCGAGCGGCAGGTGCGCCGCCGCCACCCGCACCAGGACCTGCCCGGGCCCGGCCCGCGGCACCACCGCCTCGACCACCTGCAGGGCGCCGGACGGCCCTTCCGGCCCCGGGTTCGCCAGAGCCCGCACCGGCCACCTCCGCTCCCGTCCGGCGCCCGGCGAGCCGCACCGGGCGGGCGCTTTGTCACATTTATGCTGATCCGCGGGATCGGGGACCGCACGTCGCGCAACAACTCCCGGGAGAGTCGATTCGGTGGCCCAGCTGTCGCTGCTGTTCCTGGTGCTGCTCGCCTCGGTGGTCACCATGCCGCTGGCGCGCCGCATCCACGTGCCGCAGCCGGTGCTGATGACCGTGCTCGGCCTGGTGATGGCCCTCGTCCCGCTGATCCCCGACGTGACGCTCGACCCGGACCTCATCCTGCCGCTGGTGCTGCCGCCGCTGATCTTCGCGGTGGCCCGCCGCTCCTCGGTGCGCTACTTCCGCGCCAACCTGCTGCCGATCCTGCTGCTGGCGGTGGCCCTGGTGGTGATCACCACCACGGCCGTCGCCGCGGTCTTCCAGTGGCAGGTGCCCGGCCTGCCGCTGGCCGCGGCCGTGGCCCTCGGGGCGCTGGTCTCGCCGCCCGACCCGGTCGCCGCCGTCGCGGTGGCCGGCTCGGTCGGCCTGCCGCGCCGCCTGGTCGCCGTGCTGGAGGGCGAGGGCCTGTTCAACGACGTCACCGCGATCGTCATCTACTCGCTCGCCATCGAGGCCGTCGTCAGCGGCGACTTCTCGGTGGGCGGCGCCGCGCTGCGCCTGGTGCTGTCCGCGGTGGTCGCGGTGGTCCTCGGCGTCGCCCTCGGCTGGCTGAACGCCTGGCTGGCCGGCCGCCTGGGCGACCCCACCCAGCAGGTCGCGCTCAACCTGCTCGTCCCGTTCGCCGCCTACACCCTCGCCGAGGAGGCGCACGGCTCCGGCGTGCTCGCGGTCGTGGTCTGCGCGCTCTACCTCGCCGACCGGGCCGCCGACGCCGACGACGTCTCCTTCCGGCTGGTCGGCAACGCCTTCTGGGAGATCGTCGAGATCCTGATCACCGGCGTGGCGTTCGCCCTGATCGGCCTGGAGCTGAGCACCGTCCTCGCCGACGTCCGCTCCAGCTGGCAGGGGATGCTCGGCGACACCGCATGGGTGATCGCCACCGTGGTGCTCGTCCGGCTGCTGTGGCTGCTGCCGGCCGCCTGGATCTCCAAGGTCGTCACCCACGGCGAGGAGGACACGCCGATCAGCTGGCGGGAGACGGTCGTCCTGTGGTGGTCCGGGATGCGCGGGGTCGCCACGGTGGCCCTCGCCCTCGCCGTGCCGCTCGCCGTGCACGGCGGGCACCCCTTCCCGGCCCGCAGCGAGATCGTCTTCGTGGCCTTCTGCGTGGTGCTGTTCACCCTGCTGGTGCAGGGGCTCAGCCTCCCGTGGGCGGTGCGGATGCTCGGCCTGCGGGACCACCCCGACGCGCGGGACGAGGCGATGCGGGTCCTGCGCGGGCGCGCCGCCAAGGCCGGCCTGCAGCGGCTCGACCAACTGGAGGAGGAGCGCCGGCTGCCCGCCGAACTGGTCGACCGGCTCCGCGAGCGCCAGCACGACCGCCTCGCCCGGCTCTTCCCCGAGCGGTACGAGGAGGAGGAGGCCGCCGAGGCCAAGCGCCGGCTCGCCGTGTGGCGGCAGGCGGCCGCGGTCGAGGAGGAGATGATCGCCGCCTCCCGGCGCGAGGTGCTGACGGCCCGTGGGGAGCCCGGCGCCGACCCGGAACTCGCCGACCGGGTGCTGCGCGACCTCGACCTCCGCTCGGCGCGCAAGTGAGCGCCCCGCCCGGGGATAGGCTGGCCCGCGGGCAAGGCCGTCGACGGAGCCGGCACGACGCACCACCCTGCCGGACCTCGCGCACACCCTCTCGCCGGGCCCTGCCGGTACTGCAATCCGGATACTCAAGGAGCAACCGATGTCGGAGAACCGCACCGGCGGTCGCACCCCGCTGGACCGCACGCCCCAGTGGGCCGCGCTGGCCAAGCACCGCGCGGAGCTGGGCGAGCAGCACCTGCGCGGACTGTTCGAGGCCGACCCCGAGCGCGGAAGCCGCTACACCCTGACCGTCGGCGACCTGCACGTGGACTACTCCAAGCAGCTGGTGACGGACGAGACCCTCGCCCTGCTGCGCGACCTCGCCGAGGCCACCGGTGTCGCCGGGCTGCGCGACGCCATGTTCCGCGGCGAGAAGATCAACAACACCGAGCACCGCGCCGTCCTGCACACCGCCCTGCGCGCGCCGCGCGGCGCCGTGGTCGAGGTGGACGGCGAGAACGTCGTGCCCGCCGTCCACGCGGTGCTCGACAAGATGGCCGCCTTCGCCGACCGCGTCCGCAGCGGCGAGTGGACGGGCCACACCGGCAAGCGCATCCGCACCGTCGTCAACATCGGCATCGGCGGCTCCGACCTCGGCCCCGCCATGGCCTACGAGGTGCTGCGCTCCTACACCGACCGCGGCATCGACGTCCGCTTCGTCTCCAACGTGGACGGCGCCGACCTGAACGAGGCGCTGGTCGGCCTGGACGCCGCCGAGACGCTGTTCATCGTCGCGTCGAAGACCTTCACCACCATCGAGACCGTCACCAACGCCGTCTCCGCCAAGAACTGGCTGCTCACCGAGCTGCGCGCGGACACCGACGCGGTGGCCAGGCACTTCGTGGCGCTCTCCACCAACGCCGAGGGCGTGGCCGACTTCGGCATCGACACCGCCAACATGTTCGAGTTCTGGGACTGGGTGGGCGGCCGCTACTCGTACGACTCCGCCATCGGCCTCTCGCTGATGATCGCCATCGGCCCGGAGCAGTTCCGCGAGATGCTCGACGGCTTCCACCTGGTCGACGAGCACTTCCGCACCGCCCCGCCGGAGCAGAACGTGCCGCTGCTGCTCGGCCTGCTCGGCGTCTGGTACAACAACTTCTTCGACGCCCAGTCGCACGCGGTGCTGCCGTACTCGCACTACCTGTCCAAGTTCACCGCCTACCTGCAGCAGCTGGACATGGAGTCCAACGGCAAGTCGGTGGACCGTGAGGGCAACCCGGTGACCTGGCAGACGGGCCCGGTCGTCTGGGGCACCCCCGGCACCAACGGCCAGCACGCCTACTACCAGCTGCTCCACCAGGGCACCAAGGTGATCCCGGCCGACTTCATCGGCTTCGCCAAGCCGGTGGAGAGCCTGCTGCCCGGGCTGGTCGCCCAGCACGACCTGCTGATGGCCAACTTCTTCGCCCAGACCCAGGCGCTGGCCTTCGGCAAGACGCCGGAGGAGGTCGCCGCCGAGGGCGTGCCCGCCGACCTCGTCCCGCACAAGACCTTCCGCGGCAACCACCCCACCACCACCGTGCTGGCCGCCGAGCTCACCCCGTCGGTGCTCGGCCAGCTGGTCGCCCTCTACGAGCACAAGGTGTTCGTCCAGGGCGCGATCTGGAACATCGACTCCTTCGACCAGTGGGGCGTGGAGCTCGGCAAGGTGCTCGCCAAGCGGATCGAGCCGGTGCTGCTGACCGGCGAGGGCGCGGAGCGGCTGGACAGCTCCACGGCGGCCCTGGTCGCCCGCTACCGCGAGCTGCGCGGACGCTGACGGACCGTCCGGCGGGGCCGTCCCGGACCGGGGCGGCCCCGCCGGCACGTCCGGACGTGCCCGCAGCAGTCGTTGACGCCGGATCAGCGGCCGGCCGTCCAGCAGTTCGGGCACCCGCCGGGCTGGTCCGGCGGGCAGCAGGCCGCCTTCGAGGAGAGCGCAGACGGGGCGGCCGACGGCGGCGCCGAGACGGTGCTCGAACCGGGCGGCACCGGGGTGCGGCGCAGCTCCGAGGAGCGGGGGAGGACCGCCAGCAGCACGATCAGCGCCGCGCCGCCCAGCACCGCCAGGGCGATCAGCAGGCGGTGGCGCCAGACGGCGATCCGGTGCGCGCGCAGGGCGGACGCCTCCAGGCCGGCGAGCTCGGCGCGGATCCACTCCTCCCAGCCCGGCGGCGTACTGCGCGCGGGATCGTCGGGCGCCATGACCGGCAAAGGTAGCAGCCGCAGGCGCTCCGGGAAACGCCGCAGGCCCTCCGCTTTCGCGAAGGGCCTGCAACCGTCTGTGCGCCGCCAGGGACTCGAACCCCGGACCCGCTGATTAAGAGTCAGCTGCTCTAACCAACTGAGCTAGCGGCGCCTGCTGACGTGGAAGACTCTAGCAGCGGCCGCGGGCGGAACCAAAATCGGATTCCCGCAGGCAGCGCTCAGGCGCCGGGGGCGGGCGACAGCGCCTCGTCCGGCTCCTCCACCGCCCCCGGCCGGCCGGCCGCGGCGGGCTCGGCCGACGCACGGGGCTCGCTGCGGGCCGCCCGTACGCACGCCCACAGCACCACGGCGGCACCGGGCAGCCACGGCTCCCGGGAGTCCGGCGCGACGATCCAGCGGCCGCCGCCCAGGCCCGGTGAGTCGGGGGCGTCCACCATGCGCTGCACCGGGGGGACGGTCACCGCGTCGCCCTGGCCGTGGCAGAGCAGCGGCGGGACGTCGCGGGCCCACTCCTCCCAGGCCAGCAGGGTGCGCAGCCGCGGCGCCGCGCCCGGCTGCACGAACAGCAGCGTGCGGCCGCGGAAGGCGGCGACCGGTCCGCAGCCCGGCCCCGAGGACCACAGCTCGTCCAGCACCCGGCGGCCGAACAGCGACGGCATGTTGATCACGTCGAAGGCGCGGCCGCACGGCAGCACGGTGGAGGCCCAGGGGCGCGACTCCCACAGGGCGCGCATGGAGCGCGGGTACTCGCTGGCCGAGGCCAGCCAGGCCTCGCCGGCGACGGTGACGTACTCCACGGATTGATACGTCCAGATGTCCACCCCAGCAGCGTGGACCGCGCCGGCGCGCGGACGGACGGAAAATCCGGTTTGCCGGACACCGCGGCGGGCCGGGGCGTACCCTTACCGGCCGCATATGCCAGAGGCCCGGTGCGGTGCGGTTGCCGACCCGTGGATCAGTGCTCCGCGCTGCGCTGCTTCTGCAGGCTGCGGCCGTACTCGACCATCCGCACCGCGTAGTCGGGCGTCCAGTCCGCCCGGTCGGCGATCTCGGCCGGGGTCAGCGCGTCGAAGCGCCGGGTGTCGGCGAGCTGCGCCGCGGCGATCGCCTGGAAGTCCGTGGCACGCTCCGCAGCGGCCCGGAACGCCAGCGTCAACTCGGTCGACCGGCGCAGCAGTTCGGCCGGGTCCTCGATGGACTCCAGGTCGAAGAAACGCTCCGGCTCCGGCTCGGAGGCCTGCGGCTCGAAGAGCAGCTGGGCCGGGCGCAGCCGGCGCGGAGGGGTGCCCGGGCCCGCGGCGGCCGGTGCGGGGGTACCGCTCTGGTCGGACGCCTCTGCGTGGGGATCGGGCATGGACGGACACCTCCGGAAGGGCTGGCTGCGGGAACTGGCCGTCGTCCATTGTCGCGCGCGGGCGGCCGGTAGCGGAACGGTGCACACCAGGTCGCTATTCCCAGCCGGGGCGCACCTGTCACCTGTGGTGCGCCCCCGTACCGATCCGTCCGTGCCGGTCGGTCTCAGCCCAGCGGCACCCGGTGCGCGGACAGGTGCGCCAGCACCGCGTGGTTGGCCTCCCAGCCGTCCGGGAACTTCACCGCCACGCCCAGCTGCACCGGCTCCGTCGACGGGTGCTCGTCCAGCAGTTCGGCGATCCCGGCCCGCGCCACCACGATGCAGGCGTGCCGGTGCCGGGAGGCCAGCACGCACAGCCGGCCGGTCTCCAGGTGGAAGGCGGTCGCGTCGGGCCGCCCCGACAGCGGGTGCAGCACCACGGTGACGTCGTACTCGCGGCCCTGCAGCCGGTTCGCGGTGTCCACCGTGACGGCCGGGCCCTCGGCGGCGTCCACCGGCACACCGAGCGCGACCAGCGCCTGACGCACCGCCGCGGCCTGGTCCCGGTGCGCGGTGCCCACGGCGATCCGCCCCGGCTCGACCGGCGCCGTGCCCTGCTCGGAGTGCGCGGTCAGCCCGCGGTCCAGCAGCCGCCGGACCACCGCGGCGACCGCCGCGACCGCCTGCGGGTCCGTCCGCACGGTGTGCCGGGCGGGCAGCTCCAGCAGCGCCCAGCCGCTCTCCACCGCCTCGTCGATCGCCGCGTCCACCGGCGTGCCGTCCGCCCGGACGGCCGCCTCCAGCCGCCGCTCTCCCGGCCCGGTGCCCGCCCGGAACGGCGTGTACGGGTAGAACGCCGAGGAGATCAGCGGCGCCGCCGACGCCGGCAGCCGCCAGGACACCGGCAGACGGTGCGGCCGGATCGCCGGGTTGTGCGCCAGCAGCGTCACCACCGCACTGCTCGACGGGTCGTACGACAGGCCCGCCCACTGGTCGGTGCCGACCACGGTGAACGGGTCCAGCTGGCCCGGGTCGCCGACGAACAGCGCCCGCTCGAACAGCCGGGCCACCGCCAGCAGCGCGTCCGAACGCATCTGGTACGCCTCGTCCACGATCGCGTGCCGCCACGGAGCCTCGGTGCGCACCCACTGCCACTTCGCCGCGGTGGAGACCACCACGTCGTGCTCCAGCAGGTCGGCGACCTTCTCGGAGGCCGTCACCCCGGCGTGCCGCAGAGCCTCCGGTGCCGGCCGGGAGTCGCCCGCGTGCAGACGCCCGATGGTGAGGTCGGGACCCTTGGTGGCCAGCCTGTCCACCAGGTCGTCGACCTGGCTGTTGGTCTGCGCGACGATCATCAGCCGCTCGCCGGACGCGACCAGCTCGCGGGCCGCCCGCACCACCAGGGTCGACTTGCCCGCGCCCGGCGGCGAATCCACCACCACCCCGCGCGGAGCACCCGGCACGGGCCGCACCGCGGCCTCCAGGATCGCGGCCACGGCGGCGTCGGCGGCAGCGCCCGGCGCCTGATCGGCAGTCATACCGACGGTCATTCCCACTCTTCCGCAACGTTCGCCGACATCGGGGCGGCACCCGGGGGCCCGCCGTGCGTCCACGGGGTGTCCTCCGGCTCCGGCAGCGGCGCCGACTGGCGCGCCGTCAGCTCGAAGAGCGTGAACACCACCTGCTCGCCGACCTCCGGCAGGCTGCCCGGCTCCGGCTCCTTGCGGCGGCCCATCCCGGACACCACCCGCACCGTCACCGTGCCCTCCGCCGCGTCCGCACCGGCGATCACCCCGCGCTGCGGCGTCGCCGCACCCGCCCGGTGCACCTCCCGGCCCGCGTCGGCGTGCGGCCTGTCCTGCGTGCGCACCACCAGCAGCGGCCGCGGCTTGGCCGACCGCCCGGAGGTGTCGTACTCCGGCACCACCGCCACCACCTCGCCGGCGAACGCCTCGCCGGCCAGCCGGTGCTCGGCCATCGCCAGCGGATCGTCCAGCGCCTCCTGCACCTCCAGCCGGACCTGCTCGCGCTCGCGCTGCGCCAGCTTGCGCGCCGCCGTCACCGCATCGTCCTGCTTGGGCTGCGGCGGCTCGCCCGCCGCCAGCCTGTCCCGGTGCCCGGTGTACGACCAGCGGTCGCCCTCCCAGCGCTCGGTGACGTGCGCGCCCTCCGGCAGCGCCCGCAGCAGGTCCAGCCCGAACCAGACGTCCGCCCAGGTCGGCAGCAGCACCTGCTCCAGCACCCCGTGCAGCTGCTCCGCGGCCTGCTTGACCAGCAGCTCCGCACGGGCCGCCTCGCCGGGACCCGCCGAGCGGGCGGCGGCCAGCGCCGCATCGTGCCGGGCGATCGCCGGGGCCAGCACCAGCTCGTCGAACTTCGGATCGGTGGCCGGGCCGGCCGGCGGGCGCACCAGCTGCCCGTGCGCGTCCCGCTCGCTCTCGGCCCGCTCGGCGGCCTCGGCGCCGGTCAGCCCGGCCGGCGGACGGTGCCAGGCCAGCAGGGCGGCCAGGTGCTGGTCCTCGAGGTGGCTCTGCCCGGTCGCCCAGTGCCGCGCCAGCAGCGAGGTCATCGGCAGCAGCAGGCTGGAGCCGGGCACCTGCGCCCGGTCGGTGAGGTGCGTCAGCCAGCGGCCCAGCAGCGGCACCTGGGTCGGCGCCGGGTAGGGCCCCGGGTCCGCGTCCTCCGCGGTGCGCCGGAACCGCGTGGAGCGGCCGATCAGCGCCAGGTGCTGCACGGAACCGCCGTTCGGCACGACCAGCTGCGGGGCGTCGGCGCACAGCTCCCGGAAGACCTGGGTCTTCTCGCCGGTCTCGGCGTCCTTCTCGGTGCCCTCGATCTGCTCCACGTCGTCGGCGAAGGACTCGAGGTAGGGCAGCAGGTCCGCGCCGAAGCGCGCCAGGAAGTCGAAGCGCTGGTCGCGGTTGAGCGGCTGTGGCACGATGTGCAGCCGCGGCGCCTCCCGGTCGGTGCCCAGCATCACCGCCAGCGGCGCACCGGCCTCGCCCGCCGCGGCCAGCGGCACGACCACCATCGGACGCTCCGAGAGGTGCCGGTGGCGCACCGTCGCCAGCGGCTCGGCCCGCCCGCTGCGCACCGACTCCAGCCGGGCCAGGGTGGAGAGCAGGCTCACCGGGCCCACCGCCGGCCCGGCACCGCACGCACGGCCCGCATCAGACGGCCCTCCCCAGAGCCTCCGCGCGCAGCGCCGCGGCGTACCGCAGCCGGGCCGCGGCCTCGTCGGCCTCCGCACGCTCGCCGTCGTCCGCGGAGGTCGCGGCGACCGCCGCCTCCGCCGCGGCCAGCGCCGCGGAGACCGTGCGGATCGAGCCGAGCTCGCCGCGGACACCGCGGCCGAGCTGCTCGACCGCGTCCGAGCAGCGGGCCTGGGAACGGCAGTGGAAGCCCAGCTCGCAGGTGGAGAGGCAGTCCGGGCTGTAGGCGGCGGGGACGGAGCCGACCGCGGCGGCCAGCTCCTCGGCGGGTCGGGTCGGTGCGCCGCCCTCGTCCGGCACCAGGTCGAAACTGGTGCCCTCGGGCAGCGCGTCCAGCAGCTGCCCGATGCCGGTCATCCGGGACAGCTGGCGGCGGGTCGTGGCGAGCTCGCGGCGGACGTCCACCGCCGCCGCCGTCGGCCGGTTGGAGAAGTCCTTCGGGCAGACCAGCAGCACGGTGGTGATCGGGCTGCCCGGCAGCTCCTGCACTCCGTACGGACCGGGCTCGACCGGCACCCCGGCCAGCGCGGCGGCCGTCTCCTGCAGCGCCAGCACGTACACCGCCGCCTGGCGGGCGGCCGCGCCGACCTTCGCCGGGTCCGCGGAGCCGTCCAGCACCGGGAAGGACTTGATCTCCACCACGGTGCAGCGGCCGCCGTGCACCAGAACCGCGTCCGGCTCCAGGTGGGCCGGGCTGCCGGCCACGGTCAGCCGCAGCATCGGGTGGTCCAGCAGTGTCCACCGCTCGGGGTCGGCCGCCGCCTCGGCGAGCGCCTCCCTGGTGCGCTCGGCCCGCACCGCGGGCGAGGACCGCCGCATCAGGTCGGGGACGGCCAGCTGCGTGCCGCTCTCCTCGGGCAGGCCGAGGTGGCGGCGCAGCGGCTCCAACAGGGCGGCGTAGCCGTCGTCCTTCAGCCGGGCCTCGAAGACGTTGCCGCGGGCGAGCGCGAACGGGGACTGGCCGAACGGGGCCGGGCGCCCCAACTGCCGGGCGATCGCGGCCTTGTCGACGCCGGCGGCGTCCAGCAGCGAGCGGCGGCGGCAGCCGGGATTGGCGGCGAGCGCGGCGAGGGCACGGGCGTCGAGACTGCGCTGCGGCGCCCGGCCGCGCAGCTCGGAGAGCCGCTGCGCGAGCGGCTCTGACTGCCCCAGGTGCGAGACGTTCATGGTGCGGCCCAGTGTTGCATCCGCCACTGACAATCGGGGCCGGGACCTCCGGATCGGCCCGCCCCGGGCCGCCCCGCCCGGAGCCGAAGGGCCCGCCGCTGCCGAGAGCGAGGAACGCGGGAGCGGCACCCGCCCGGAGCCGAAGGGCCCGCCGGTGACCGTCGGCGCCGGGTCAGAGGGCCCGGAGGCGAGTGGGTGAGTCACAGCCCCCACCGGCGCGCTGCCGCCGGGTGGGGGATCATGGTGACCCGGCCCTCAATGGCGAGCCAGGCCGCCGCGAAACCAGCTCCGAGGAGTCCCACCCATGCCCGCCCGCATCGTGCTCGTCCGCCACGGCGAGACCGCCTGGTCGGCGACCGGCCGGCACACCGGCCGCACCGACGTGCCGCTCACCGAGGAGGGCCGGGCGATGGCCCGCGCCCTCGGCGCCCGGCTCGCCCGCGTCCCCTGGAACGGCCTGCCCGACGCCGTCGTCTACACCAGCCCGCTCTCCCGCGCCCGCGACACCTGCGAGCTGGCCGGCTTCGGCGGACGCGCCGTCGACCGCCCCGAACTCCTGGAATGGGACTACGGGCAGTACGAGGGCCGTACCGGACCCGACATCCGCGCCACCGACCAGCCCGGCTGGCTGATCTGGCGCGACGGCGTGCCCGGCGGCGAGAAGCTCTCCGAGGTCGCCGCCCGGGTCGACGCCTTCCTCGACGAGCTCAGGGGCACCCACGGCGTCCCGCACCCCGAGACCACCACCATGCACGCCGCCGACTGCGACGTGGTGCTCTTCGCCCACGGCCACCTGCTGCGCATCCTCACCGCCCGCTGGCTCGGCCTGCCCCCCGAGTACGCCCAGCGCCTCAAGCTCGGCACCGCCGCGCTCTGCGTGCTGTCCTGGGAGTACGGCCTGCCCGCCGTGGAGATCTGGAACGACCACAGCCACCTGGACTGACCGGCCCGACGCCCGACGGTCCGCCGGGCCCCTCCCGGCGGACCGTCAGGCGGCCCGCACCGCAACGTCGTACGCGGCCAGGAACTCCGCGACCTCCGGCACCGCCCCGTGCGCCCGCAGCCGTCCGGCGGTGCCGGCCAGCATCGCCCTGATGCGCGCCGAGCGGACGCCGCCCAGCAGGACCACCGCGGCCGAGCCGTGCCCGGCCGCCCCCGCCAGGTCGCCGAGCCCCAGCCGGTCGTGCGCCAGTTCCGCCGTGTACAGCGCCCGGTTCCGCACGAAGTGCGGGTCCTGCAGGGCCATCGCCCGCTCCGCCCGCCGCCCGGCGAGCTCCCACTCGCCCAGCGCCGACCAGCACTGAGCCTCCAGCCCGGCCAGCTCCGCCTCGCCGAAGAACGACATCCACTCCGGATCCGCGTCGGACGGCCCCTGCTCGAACAGTGCCGAGGCCCGGGCCAGCGCCTGCCCGCAGGCCGAACGGTCCCTCAGCACCGCCCAGCCGCCCGCCTCGCGGAGCGCGAGCAGCGCCAGCAGCCGGTCCGAGCCCAGTCCGGCGGCCGCCGACTGCCCGGCCTGCGCCGCCCGCAGCGCCTCGCGCGGCCGGCCGGCGTCCCGGGCGAGGAAGGCGCTGTTGCAGAAGACGTGCGCCTCCAGCGCCGCGTCCCCCGCCATCCGCGCCGTCGCCAGCGCCTCCGAGTAGAAGGACCTGGCGTCGGCCAGCCGGTTGGAGTCGTGCGCCAGCCAGCCGACCGAGATCGCCAGCTCACCGGCCCCGGACTGCAGCCGGCGCTCCGCCTCGGCCGAGTAGCGGCCCTCGTTCAGCAGCACGTACGCGCTGCGCAGCGACTGCCCGGCCCGCTCGAACAGTGCGTCCGCGCCCTGGGCGTCGTCCAGCAGCCGGATGTCCCGGACGGCCTGCTCGACGCCCTCGATCTCGGCCGCGCCCACCCGGCGCGGAGCAGGGACGGCCTGCGCGGGCGGTGCCGCGAAGGCCGGGTCGCTGCCGGCGCCGTCCAGGCCGAGCGCGGCCGCCAGGGCGGTCGGGCCGCCGGTCAGGAACGTGCGGCGGTACACGTCGTCGTTCTCCTCGTCACGATCGTGCGGTGCCACCGGCGGGGGCGCGGCCGGCACCTGCGGCTCCGCCGGGCGGCGGCGGACCGCCTGCCGCGGCGCGAAGCCGAGGTCGGCCAGCGAACGGCCCGGCCACATGTGCCGGAACACCCGCTCGTAGGCGTAGTTGGGGCAGCGGATCTCGCCCGACTCCACCCGGCCGACGTAGCGCGCGTCGCAGGACACGTGCTCGCCGATCTCCCGTGCCGCGCGGCGGACCGCCGTGGCGAACTCGCCGGGGGAGAGGTCGCCGCGCAGCTCGCGCATCACGGTGTTGGGGGCGGCCGGCCCGGGCCGGGGCCCGCCGGGACTCGTGGCTGCCATGGCTGCGCTCCGAGAGTCGTGCAGGGTGGCGCCGCGGCGAATGCCGCGCCGCGACGGGCCGGTGGGGTGCCCGGGGCGGTGCCGGCACGACAGTACCGGCAGTCACGATCCGACTGCGGCGGGTGAGCGGAACCGTACGGGGCAATTGCGGACATTGCGGTCCGCGGTGCCGGGTTCTGCCATGAAATGCCATGTCTTGCTGTAGACGCGCCCGTGGCCTTGCGGGCCCCGTACGCGTTGTCCTGTTACGTGGAAGCCCCCGCACCCGTCCCCCACTCGATCGGGCGGCCCGGCTTCCGACCTGACGACAGGAGGTCCCCATGGCCACCCGAGCACCGCAGTACCGACGGCCGGCCGCCCTGCCGGCCGGCATCGCCCCGGCGCTGCTGCCGGAGGGGACGGACGGCGGCGTACGGTCGGCCGGCGGGGGCGGCACCGGCAGCGCCCGGGCCGCGGAGCAGGGCACGGCGGGCACCGCCGGCGGACCCGCGGCGACCGGCTACGACACCGTCACCGTCGCGGTGCGGCACGGCCTGGAGACCGTCGACATCCTCCGCCTGCGGGGAGCCTGCGGCGCCGTCCTGCAGAGCCGCGGCGGCTCCGCCGTCTCCTTCCTCGTCCCCGCCGGCACCGCCCGCAACTGGCACCTCCCCGGCAGCTCCTGTACGCCCGGCGCCGTCCTGCCGCCGCCCACCGACGCCCGCTGGGTGATGCCCCCGGCCGGCCCCCAGCCGCACGCCCGGCCCACCGACGCCTGGGTGCTCCGCTCCGCCCTCTGCGAAGCCGCCTGCACCCTCACCGCCGGCGGCCTCGGCCCCTTCTGACCCGGGCCGGACGCCCTCGCGGGGTCACCGATAAGGGGTCACCGATAATGAGGGCATGGGACGCAGCAACCGGGCCGGCCGAACGCGGGCGGAGACCCCGCCCGACACCACCGGCGCGGAGGGCCGCAGCCACCGCCAGGGTCCGCTGACCGCCCAGGTCGACTCCGGCACGGCCGAGCTGCTCCCGGACCGCGACCGCCCCCGCGCCTGGCAACTGCTGCTGGACGGCGCCCCGCAGTCGATGGTCGACCTCGCCGACCCCACCCACCTCGGCTTCGAGTACCAGCGCAGGATCGGTCACCTGATCGACCTCGCGGCCCCGCCCGGCCGCCCGATCACCGCCCTGCACCTGGGCGGCGGCGCGCTCACCCTGCCCCGGTACGTCGCCGCGACCCGCCCGCGCTCCCGCCAGCAGGTCGCCGAGATCGACACCGCACTCACCGAACTCGTCCGCGCCGAACTCCCGCTGGACCGCGGCTGGCAGATCAGGGTCCGCGGCGCCGACGCCCGCGCCGTCCTGGAACGGGCGCCCGAGGGCGCCGCAGACCTGGTGATCGCCGACGTCTTCTCCGGGGCCCGGGTGCCCGCGCACTGCGCCACCGTCGAGTTCGCCACCCTTGCGGCCAGGGCGCTCGCTCCCGGCGGGCGGCTGGTGGTCAACATCACCGACGGGTCGTCACTGGCCTTCGCCCGCGCCCAGACCGCGACCCTGCTCGCCGTCTTCCCCGAGGTGTGCCTGGTCGCGGACCCGGCGGTGCTGCGGGGCCGCCGCTTCGGCAACCTGATCCTGGCGGCGGGCGCAGCCCCGCTCCCGTTGGAGGAACTCGGCCGCCGGGTGGCCTCCGACGCCGCCCTGGGCCGGGTCGAACACGGCCGCGCCCTGACCGACTTCACCGCCGGCGCAGCCCCGGTCACGGACACCTCCGCCGTCCCGTCCCCGGCCCCGCCCCCGGGCGCCTTCCGCTAGGCATCGCTCCAGGGGTGGTCGATCCAGGTGCCGCACTCGCCCCCGTGGGCGCCCACGTGCCTTGCCGGCACGCCCCGGCAGCGGTGCGTCAGTGCCCGCTCGGGAGGCCGCGGTGCTTGTACATCGCCAGGCCGGTGAGCAGCAGTCCGGCGGCGATCGGGACGAGCACGGCCACCGCGTCGTCGGCCCGGGCTCGGACGGTCGGTGCGGCACCGAACGGGTCGGCCGCCGGCGCCGTCCCGTGCTCCGGGACGGGCCGTCCCGCGGCCGGACCGGGTACCCGGGCGGGTTCCTCGGCGGGCTGATCGGCCCGGATCGCCGGCACTGCTGCGGCGGGGGGCCACGGGACCGGCGCGGGAGCCCGGGCTGCGCTGCCGCCGTCCGTCCCGGGCTCCGCCGCCACAGCCTCGCCGGGGGCGGCCGGCGGGGGGCCGGAAACACCGCCGCCGTCCTCCCGCGGGCGCGGGGGGACGGCGGGGAGCAGGACCGCGGCGATCGCGAAGGCGTCAGGCACGGTCGCGGCCTGCCCGGGAAGCGGGAGGCCGTCGACCCTGATCCGGTCCCGGAGCACCTCCGCGACCGGCGCGGTCTGCTGGTGGACGGCGGGGACGGTGTCCCCGCCGAGTCGGTGGAGAAGGGCCGGAGCGTCGACCTGGTCGGTCAGGCCGGGCCCCGGCCCTTCGGCGGCGCGGGCGTCGCAGATTCCAAGCCCAAACCCCCACAGCTGGACGAGGATCGCGCTGCCTGCCGCCAGCTTCCCGGCCCGGTGCCGGCTGCCGGCCTGCTCGGGCCGCGGCCGTGCCGCGTGAATGGCTCGCACGTGAGAGGAGAACGAGCGAACCGGGCCGCAGTCACGCTCAGTGGTGACGCACCGTCATCACCGCTGCGGGATGCCGTGGTCCAGCCGGCCGGTGCGGATGGCCCGGGAGTACCAGTGGGCGCTGGTCTTGGGCGTGCGGACCAGCGTGTCGTAGTCGACGTGGACGATGCCGAACCGCTTCTCGTAGCCGTACGCCCACTCGAAGTTGTCGAGCAGCGACCACAGGAAGTAGCCGCGGACGTCGGCGCCGGCGGCGATCGCGTCGGAGACCGCGCCCAGGTGGCCCTTCACGTAGGCGGCCCGCTCCGGGTCGTGGACGCTGCCGTCGGGGGAGACGGTGTCGTCGAACGCGGCGCCGTTCTCGGTGACCATCAGCGGCAGGCCGAACTCGCGGTGCAGGGAGACCAACGAGTCGGACAGCCCGGTCGGGTCGATCGGCCAGTTCATCGCGGTGACCTCGCCGGGGGCGAGGTGGAAGGCGACCTCGTCGGCGCCCGGCCACGGGGAGAACGAGCTGTCGCCGTGCCCGTCGTGGCGGGGCAGGTTCTCGGCGTTCTCCACGGAGGAGACCAGCGTCGGGTTGTAGTAGTTCAGGCCGAGCAGGTCGATGGGCCGGGAGATCTCGTCCAGGTCGCCGGGCTGCACCAGGGCGTCCCAGTCGACCAGGTGGGCGGTGTCGGCGATGAGGTCCTCGTCGTAGCGGCCCTTGAACATCGGGCTGGTCCAGATCCGGTTGCCGACCGCCTCGATCCGGCGGGCCGCCTCCAGGTCGCCCGGGTGCGTGCTGTACGGCCGCACCGCGTGCAGGTTGAGCGAGACGGCCAACTGGGCGGAGGCGGGCAGCGCGGCGCGCAGCGCACCCACGGCCAGGCCGTGGCCCAGGTTGAGGTGGTGGGCGGCGCGCAGCGAGTCGCCCGGGTCGGTCCGGCCCGGCGCGTGGACGCCGGAGGCGTAGCCGAGGAAGGCGCTGCACCAGGGCTCGTTGAGCGTGGTCCAGGTGCCGACCCGGTCGCCGAGCGCCTCGGCGGCGAGCGAGGCGTACTCGGCGAAGCGGTACGCGGTCTCCCGGTGCGGCCAGCCGCCGGCGTCCTCCAACTCCTGCGGGAGGTCCCAGTGGTAGAGGGTGGCGACCGGGGTGATGCCGTTGGCCAGCAGCTCGTCGGTGAGGGCCCGGTAGAAGTCGAGGCCGCGCTCGACGGCGGGACCGCGCCCGGTGGGCTGGATGCGGGGCCAGGACAGCGAGAACCGGTAGGCGGTGAGGCCGAGGTCGGCCATCATCCGGACGTCCTCGCGGAACCGGTGGTAGTGGTCGACCGCGATGTCGCCGGTGTCGCCGTTGGCGACCTTGCCGGGGGTGTGGCTGAAGGTGTCCCAGATCGAGGGGGTGCGGCCGTCCTCGGCGGCTGCGCCCTCGATCTGGTAGGCGGCGGTGGCCGCACCCCAGGTGAACCCGGGCGGAAAGGCACCGGGTCGGTGCTCGGCCAGATCGGCCGTGGTGTGCGGATCGGTGACGGTCATACGGGAGCGCTCCCATGGGTGGGTGTGGACGGGACGGTCGACGGGTCAGCTCTTCACCGCGCCGGCCGTGATGCCGCCGACGATGTGCTTGCCCAGGACGGCGAAGATCAGCAGCAGGGGCAGGGTGCCCACGAGCGCGCCGGTCATGATCACCGCCTGGTTGATCTGGTGGTCGCTGCCGCCGCCGATGCCGGACAGCGCGACCTGCACCGTCGGGTTCTGCTGGGTCAGGACGACGAAGGGCCAGAAGAAGTCGTTCCAGGACTGCACGAACACCAGCATGCCCAGAACGGCCATCGCCGGACGCGCGATCGGCAGCACGACATGCCAGATGATGCGCAGGCTGTGCGCACCGTCCACCCGGGCGGCCTCGATGAGCTCGAGCGGCAGCGCCTCGCTGAGGAACTGGCGCATGAAGAACACGCCGAACGCGGCCACCAGGGAGGGCAGGATCACGGACTGGAGCTGGTTGCCCCACTCCAGGTCGGTGATGATCCGGTAGAGCGGGATCACGCTGAGCTGCGGCGGGATCGTCATGGTGGCGACGACCAGCGTGAGCAGGGCGTTCCGGCCGCGGAACTCCAGCTTGGCGAAGGCGAAGCCCGCGAGGGTGGAGAAGAGCACGGTGCTCAGCGAGACGCAGCCCGCGACGATGGTCGAGTTGAGCAGCGCCTTGCCCATGTCCGCCTGCTCCCAGGCGGTCTGGATGTTCGTCCAGAGCTGGTCGCCGGGCAGGAGCGGCGGCGGCGACAGCGCGACCCGGTCACCCGTGTGGCTGGCCGCGACGAAGGTCCAGTACAGCGGGAAGAGCGAGAGCACCGCGGCGATGCCGAGGACGACGTAGACGACCGGGCCGGCCTTGTCCTGGTCGCCGGCGCCGGGCCGGAACCGCTTGCGCAGCGGTGCGGTGGAGATGACGGCCATGGTTCAGCCTCCCAGCTTGGTGCGGTTGCGGCGGGCGATCAGCATCTGGACCAGGCCGATCAGCAGGAGGATCAGCAGCATCGTCCAGGCGACCGCCGACGCGCGGCCGAGCTGGCGGCTGGGCCAGCCGAGCTCGTACAGGTAGAGGCTCAGCGTCTGGAACTGGTGGGCCGAGCCGCCGCTGACGCCGACGCCGCCGCCGAACAGCATCGGCTCACCGAAGAGCTGGGTGGCGCCGATGGTCGACACGATGATCGTGAAGTAGATGGTGGGCTTGATCGACGGGATCGTGATCCTGGTGAACTGCTGCCAGCGGGTGGCGCCGTCGAGGCTCGCGGCCTCGTAGAGGTCCTTCGGCACGGCCTGCATGGCGGCCAGGTAGATCAGCGCGTTGTAGCCCGTCCAGCGCCAGGTCACGATGGTCGAGACGGCGATCTGCGACGGCCACGTGTCGGCGTACCACTGCGTGTGGTCGATGCCGACCATCCCGAGCAGCCAGTTGATCATGCCGTAGTCGGGGTTGAAGAGCTGGACGAACACCAGCGTCGCCGCGGCGATCGAGGTCGCGTACGGGGCCAGGACCGCGACCCGCAGGAAGCCGCGGCCGCGCATCCGGTAGTTGAGCATGTGCGCCAGGCCCAGGGCCATGAGCAGCTGCGGGACGGTCGAGATCACCCCGATGGTGAAGGTGTTCCGCAGGGCCGTCCAGAACTGCTCGGTCTCCCACAGCCGGGTGTAGTTGTCGAAGCCGCGCCACTCCGTGACGTCCGGGGTGAGCAGGTCCACCTTGTGCAGCGAGAGCCAGCCCGTCCAGATCAGCGGGAACAGGCCGAAGGCGGCGAAGCAGATGAAGAACGGTGCGATGTACGCGTACGGCGAGGCCTTCAGGTCCAGCCGGTAGAGCTTGGAGCGCCAGGCGGGGCGCCGGGGGGAGGCGGGGGACGGGTGATCGGGTGCCGTGGTCGGCGCCGAGCCGTCCTCGGCCGCGGCTCGGATGGAGGTGGCCACTGGGTTGTCCTTCCCGGGGGTGGCTGTCGGCTGTGGTGCGGTGCCGCCCGGCCGGGGTGCCCGGCCGGGCGGGAGCGGGCCGGCGGGGGTCAGGGCCCCGCCGGCCTCACCCTCGGGGTGATCAGCCCTCGACCTTGTCCTTGACGGTCTTGACGACGTTCTCCCAGGCCTTGGCAGGGTCGGTGCCGTGCTCCTCGATGTCGAGGATGCCGTTGTCGGTGATGATCGTCTTGACGTTGCCGTCGTTCTCACCGATCGCGGCGGGCTGGATGCCCTTCGCGGTGGAGGCGAAGATCTGGCCGGTCGGGGTCTCGCCGAAGTAGGGCAGCTTGGCGCTCTGCACGGCGGGCAGCTCCAGGCCGGCCGTGGTGGAGGGCAGGTTGCCGACCTTGGTGAAGACCTTGGCCTGCTGCTCCGGGGAGGTCAGCCACGCGGCGAGGGCGGCTGCCTCCTTCTGGTGCTTGCCGGCCTTCGGGACGCTCAGGAAGGCACCGCCCCAGTTGGAGGCGACCGGCGGGGCGGCGATGTCCCACTTGCCCTTGCCGGCGTCGCCGGAGTACTGGCTGATCAGGCCGGTCATCCAGGACGGGCAGACCACGGTGGCGAACTTGGCGTTCTGGAAGGCGGCGTTCCACGGGTCCTGGAACTGGCGCAGCTTGGCGCTGATGCCGGCCTTGGAAGCGGCGACGGCGGTGTCCCAGGCGGTCTTGACGCCGGTGCTCTTGTCGTAGATCAGCTTGCCGGAGTCGTCCGAGTACTGCTGGGTCTGCGCGGAGAGGACGGCGTTGAACAGGCCGCTCGCGGAGTCGGTGAAGAAGGTGCCGGCCGGCGCCTTGGCCTGGTACTGCTTGCCGGCGTCGACGAACTTCGACCAGTCGCCCGCCCACAGCTTGGCGACCTCGGCGCGGTCGGTCGGCAGACCGGCCTGCTGGAAGAGGTCCTTGCGGTAGCAGACCGCCATCGGGCCGATGTCGGTGCCGAGGCCGATGAGCTCGCCCTTGGCGGTGGTGGCCTGCTTCGACTTCCACGGCAGCCAGGCGTTCGCGTTCACGCCCTCGACCTTGCTCAGGTCGGTGAACTTGCTCGCCAGGGTGCCCGTGGCCTGCGCGATGTAGCCGACCTCGACGGCCTGGATGTCGGCCAGGCCGCTGCCCGAGGCGAGGTGGGTGGTCAGCGCGTCCCAGTACTTCTGGCCGTCCTGGGTGGTGTTGGCCTCGATCTTGATGTTCGGGTGGGCGGCCATGTACTCGTCGTAGAGGCCGGCCTCCTTGTAGCCGAAGGTGCCGAAGTCGCCGACGGTGAGGGTGATCTTCTCGCCCGTGGCCGAGGAGGCACCGTCCGACCCGCCGTCGCCGCTGCTGCCGCACGCGGTCAGCAGCAGGGCGGAGGAGGCGAGGACGGCGGTGGCCAGGACGGCTGCTCTGCGGGGGCGGGAAGTGGTGCGCATGGCGTTCTCCTTGTTCCGGGTGGGGCATCGGGTGGTGCTGCGCGGTGGGTGGTGCGGTCGTGCGGTCGTGCCGTGGTGCGGTGCGGCTTCGGAAGGTGGTGCCGGGATCTGCTGCCGGGGTGTTGCTCGGGTGTTTCGGGTGTCCCGGGTGTTACCGGGGGTGTACGGGCGGCGCGGCTGTGCCGACCGTGGGGGAACGGCCCCGGCGTCGGCGGGCGGTGCCCGTCGGACCTCGGTCGAGGCGCTGTTGCCGGGGGCGATTCGCCACTAGAGTGTGGGAGCGCTCCCACAGCGCATGCCGGAAGGTTCCTTCGTCGCGGCCCCGGGTGTCAAGGGCTGACGTCGTATCCGTTGCCGGAGCGTGTCCTGGGAGTCGCGAAACGGTGTCCTGGGGACACCGGTCTCCGGCCCGCGCGGACATCCGCGTACGGTCGGAACGGGGCCCCGTCGGGCCGGAAGGACCGTTCGGTCGGCCGGGTCGCGGGGTGCGCAGCGTCCTGTGGCTTCCCCGGCGGCCGAAACCGGCCACAATGAGCAGCAATCGGCCCGCGAGGCGCCATGAGGATCTCCAAGAGGTGAGCGATGAGCCAGACCGCACAGCCCCCCGCAGGGCCCGTGGGCGGCGCCGGGGCGGGCGGCAGGAGCTCCGCGCGCCCCACGCTGGAAGAGGTCGCCGCCCTGGCCGGCGTCGGGCGCGGCACGGTGTCCCGGGTGATCAACGGCTCGCCCCGGGTGAGCGACAAGGCGCGGGAGGCCGTGCAGGCCGCCATCGCCGAACTCGGCTACGTCCCCAACCGGGCCGCCCGCACCCTGGTCACCTCGCGCACCGACTCGGTCGCCCTGGTGGTGCCCGAGGCGGAGACCCGGTTGTTCTCCGAGCCGTACTTCTCCGACATCATCAGCGGCGTCTCCGCGGAGCTCGCCGAGACCGACATGCAACTGCTGCTGATCCTGGTCCGCAACCAGCGCGAGCGGGAACGACTTTCGGCCTATCTGACGGCCCAGCGGGTGGACGGCGTACTCCTCGTCTCCGTGCACCAGGACGACCCGCTGCCGAGCATCCTGGAGAGCCTGGAGATCCCCTCCGTGCTCGCCGGACGCCGCGGCGACCTCGAACCGCTGAGCTACGTCCACGCCGACAACGCGGGCGGCGCCAGGATGGCCGTGCGGCACCTGCTGCGCCGGGGCTGCCGCGAAGTGGCCACCATCACCGGGCCGCTCGACATGGAGGTGGCCCAGGCGCGCCTCGGCGGATACCGCCGGGCCCTGGAGGAGGCCGGCCGGACGTACGACGAGGAACTCGTCGGGCTCGCCGACTTCACCGAGGAGGGCGGCCGGCTGGCGATGCGTGAGCTGCTGGAGCGTCGGCCCGACCTGGACGGGGTGTTCTGCGCGTCCGACGTGATGGCCGCCGGTGCGATGCAGGTGCTGCGGGCGGCCGGGCGGCGCGTGCCCGACCAGGTCGCGGTGATCGGCTTCGACGACTCGATCGTGGCCCGGCACACGGACCCGCCGATGACCAGCGTCCGCCAGCCCATCGAGGAGATGGGGCGGACGATGGCCCGGCTGCTGCTCGACGAGATCACCGAACGGGGGCGGGCGCGGCGACAGGTGGTGCTGGCCACCGAGCTGGTGGTGCGCGACTCGGCCTGACGGCGGGGGGCGCTGCTCCGGGGCCGGGCGGCGGGGTGTGGGGGCGGGTGGCTCCGGCCGTCCGGGGGGGGGCACCCGGGCCCGCGGGCCGAGTGGGGGAGCGGCCGCCGGACGGCCGGAGCGGGCCCCGCAGTTGGGGCCGGGTGCGGCCCCGCGGCTGCGGGGCCGGCGGTGGTGCCGCTGCTCAGGAGTTGGGACGCAGCGTCCAGGTGATGGTCATCACACCGGTGACCGCGCCGTCGGCGCGGGTGATCTCAACGGTGACCGGGAACTCGGGGCGCTCGCCCTTGTCCAGCTCGGCGACGACCTCCTCGACGGTGCGGCCCAGCGTGGCCGTGGCCGTCACCTCGCCCATCGCCAGCTTCTTGTAGCCGATCTCGGCCTTCACCGCGAGCGGCACGGCGCGCGAGAGCTGGTCGCTGAAGGCGGCCAGCACGATGCAGCCGCTCGCCGACTCGGCCAGCGTGAACATCGCGCCCGCGTGCGGTCCGGCGAGGTGGTTGTGGAACTCCGGCTGGTCCGGCAGCCGCAGCACGGCCCGCTCGGGGCTCGTCTCCAGGTACTCCAGCTTGAGGGTGCGGGCCATGGGGACGGTGGAGTCGAGCAGCTGCCCGATCGAGGGTGTGGTCATGACCCTCATGTTACTTATCGGTAGCTTCGCTGGGGAGGGGTGGGCCGGAGAGGCGCGGCCTGCAGGGGCGGGCGGGGGAATGCAGAAACGCCGTAGGGCCCGATCTCGTGAAGAGATCGGGCCCTACGGGCTGTTGGGGTGAGTGACGGGACTCGAACCCGCGACCACCTGGACCACAACCAGGTGCTCTACCAACTGAGCTACACCCACCATCTGTCCGGGGCGTTCCCGCTCCGACAGGAAGAACTCTACAGGATGCGAGAGGGTGCTCGCGCCAGGGTTTCGACCCGGGGCCCGCGCTGATGCTGTGGTGGGAGCAGGTGCGGGGCCGGGCGGCGCGGTGCGGGACGTTCGGGCGCGGCGGACGTGCGGGGCCACGGGCGAGGCGTGCGCGGGCGAGGCGTCCACGGGCACGGGCCGGGTGGCCGGCGGCAGGACAGTCGGTCGGCCGCGGGCCGCCCGGCCCGTGTGCCGGGCGTCGCGGGTCGAGCCGCCGGGTCAGTCGGTCGGCCGCTGGTACTTGGCCGCGATCTCCCGGGCCGCGTCCCCGTCCGGGCCGGGCTGCGGGACGAACACCGCCTCGCGGTAGTACTGGAGTTCGGCGATGCTCTCGCGGATGTCCGCCAGCGCGCGGTGGCTGCCGCCCTTCTGCGGGCTGTTGTAGTACGCCCGCGGGTACCAGCGCCGGGCCAGCTCCTTGATCGAGGACACGTCCACGATCCGGTAGTGCAGGTGGCTCTCCAGGGCGGGCATGTCGCGGGAGAGGAAGCCGCGGTCCGTCGCCACGGAGTTGCCGCACAGCGGGGTCTTGCCGGCCTCCGGGACGTGCTCCCGGATGTAACCCAGCACCAGCTGCTCGGCCTCCGCGAGGGTCACACCGTCCGCCAGCTCGTCGAGCAGCCCGGACGCCGTGTGCATCGCGCGCACGACGTCGGGCATGCCCTCCAGCGCCTCCGCGGGCGGACGGATCACCACGTCCACGCCCTCGCCGAGGACGTTCAGCTCGGAGTCGGTCACCAGCACCGCGACCTCGATCAGGGCGTCCCTGTCGAGGTCGAGGCCGGTCATCTCACAGTCGATCCACACCAGACGGTCATTCACGCCACTCACCCTACGGCGCGATCACGCGAGGCGGACAGCGGCCGGGCCGCCCGGCCGCGTGGCGTCGCACCGGCCGGGGCCCCCGCGGCACCGCCGCCGTCCGCAGCCGGATCGGAGGCCCGCTCGGCGGTGCGCTCGGCCGGTTGTCCGCCGCTCCGGTCGGACGGCGGGGTCGGGTGAGCGGCCCCCCGCGGTGCCGTGTGGTCGGCACGGTGGCCCTGACCCTGACCGCGCGCGCTGGGCTGGTCGTAGCCGTTCTCGTCGGCGACGGCGTGCTCCAGGCGGTCGGCGCCGCGGCCGTCCGTCCGGTCCCCGGCCCGGTCGGCCGTCGACCGCTCCGCGGTGCGTGGCGGGGTCTGGCCGGTGGGCCGCTCGGGCACCGGAGGCCGCGGACGCCGACCGGTCGCCGGCCCCGGCTGCGGGGGCACCAGCAGGCCGGGCCTGCGGCGCGAACCGCCCGCCGTTGCCGTACCGCCGTTGCCGGCGGTGCCGTTCGGCCGGTCGCCGGCGGGTCCGCCCTGATGGACCGCCTGGCTGCCGGGCCCGCCGAGGCCGCCCACGGTCGCCTGGCCCGGCTGGCCCGACTGCGGTGCACCGCCGTGGCCGGCCTGCCCGGGGTGCCCCGGGTGACCGGTGGCGCCGGGGCCGCCGAAGCGGTCGCCCGGGCCGCCCTGCGGCGGCACCGAGACCGCACCGGCCGTGCCGATCGGAGCCGCGGCCGGCGCCGGACGCCGCGCGCGGTAGCTCGTCCGGTACGCCGCCGGGGAGACCCCGAGCTGCCGACGGAAGTGCCCGCGCAGCGCCACCGGGGAACGGAAGCCGCAGCGCCGGGCGACATCGTCCACCGACAGGTCCGAGGTTTCCAGCAGCCGCTGCGCCTGCAGCACCCGCTGGGTGATCAGCCACTGCAGCGGGGCGCTGCCGGTGAGCGTCCGGAACCGCCGGTCGAAGGTGCGCCGGCTCATGTAGGCACGCGCCGCCAGCACCTCGACGTCGAACTGCTGGTTGAGGTTCTCCAGCGCCCAGGTGACCACCTCGGCGAGCGGGTCGTTGCCGATCTCCTCGGGTAAAGACTGGTCGATGTACTGGGCCTGTCCTCCGCCGCCCCGCCGGTTCGGCACCACCAGGCGGCGGGCCAGTGCGTTCGCCGCCTCGGCGCCGTGGTCGCTGCGCACCACGTGCAGGCACAGGTCGATGCCGGCCGCGGTGCCGGCCGAGGTGAGCACGTCGCCGTCGTCCACGAACAGCTCGCGAGGGTCGACGTGGACCCGCGGGTACCGCTTCGCCAGCGTCGGCGCGTACATCCAGTGCGTGGTCGCCGGGCGGCCGTCCAGCAGCCCGGCCGCGGCCAGCACGAAGGCCCCCGTGCACAGCCCGATGATGCGGGCCCCCTCGTGGTGCGCCTTGCGCAGGGCGGCGATCGCCTCCACCGGCGGCGGCTGGGAGATCGACCGCCAGGCCGGGACGACGATGGTGCCGGCCCGGGACAGCGCCTCCAGCCCGTACGGAGCGGTCAGCGTCAGCCCGCCGGTGGTGGCCAGCGGGCCCTCCTCGCCGGCGCAGACCAGCAGGCGGTAGCGGGGCACGCCGGCGTCCTGCCGGTCCACCCCGAACACCGAGAGCGGGATCGAGCTCTCGAAGATCGGCGCCCCGCCGAAGATCAGGACGGCGACCGTCTCGCGCCGGCGCCGGCCCGAGAGCTTGCGGGCCGGCGCGGGGTGCAGGGCGGAGAGCACCGCGGGAGAACCGTGGCCGGCGGGCCCACCCCCGGGCCCGCCGGCGGCGGACATCGCGGCGGCGGACATCGCCGAGGGGGACATCGTCGAGGGGGACAGCGGAGCGCCGGATGCCGCTGCTCCGGTGTGGTGCGGCTGGTGCGAGGCGGTGTGGCCGCCGCCCGGCCCTGCGTGACCGGTCGTCAGGAAGCCGTTGCTGCCGCCCGTGCCGTGCCGCCCGTGCCGTGCTGGACGGCACCGTGCTGGACGGCACCGTGCGGGCCGGTGCCGTGCGGGTTCGAGCTTCCCGGGGAGGCGTTGCCGGCGGCGGAACCGCCGTGGGCCGGTGCGCCGGGCAGCGGCGAGCCGGTGAGGGGGGAGGACGCGCGTGCGGGGGCGGCTGCGCGGGGTGCCGACCCGTCAGCTCTGGCGGGACGGCCCGGGAGGCCGGTCGGCGGCTGGCCGCCGTCAGGACCCGCGTCGCTCCTGCTCACCCTGCTCAAGGCGTTCCAGCCCCCTCGGTGGTGTGGTGTGGTGGTTCGGCACTGCCCGCCAAGATCGAATCTACTGGGTGGACCGTTGCTGTTGTGACAAGTTCACCATCCGACGCTATGTCGACATGGCAATTTGGCGTGATGCATTCGATCACGAAGCGTGGCACCCGTCGACCCCTCTGGGAAGGGGGCGGGCGCAAGCCTGGCTGGTTGTCGCACGACCCGTCCCGGATGCGTGATGAACCGTCACCCTTGTGGGCGGCTCTGGGCTGCGGCTTTGGCCAACGGTGGGGGACCGTCACGAGATTGACCGAAAACAGGCGGTACGAAACGGGGCGCACGGGACGCACGTGTGCGCCGGTGCGAGCCCTTCTGCGCAGGGCCGTACCGGCCCCGACGGCTGTGACGGCCGGCGACTAGGGTCCCCTCATGGACACCCGCAGCCGGCTCGAACTGGCCAACGACAACGCCGCCGCCTTCTGGTTGGCCCAAGCACGGTCGCACGGTTGGGAGTTCGTTCGCACGCCGCACTTCACCGCGGTCCGCTGCGACGGGGACGCCGAGGCGCACCGGGTGGTGGTCACCCGCCCCTACGGCGAACCCGAGTCCATGGTGGAGGAGTTGGTGGCGGTCCTCCGCGACTGGCGCACCGCCAGGCTCTGCCTCGAGGACCCGTACGCGCGCCTCGACCTCCGCCGCCACGGCTGCGAGGCCTCGCTCGGGCAGGCGGTGATGGCCCGCGAGCCGGACGGCGGGGCCCGGGTGGGTGCGGCGGGCACGGGTGCCGGCGGCGCTGGTGCGGCAGGCGTTGGTGCCGCAGATGCGGGTGCGGCTGGTACGACGGGCGGGCCACAGCTGCTGCAGGGCGGCACGGCTGTGTTGGAGACGTCCCGGCGGTGGCGCGACCGGCCGACGGGGCGGCTGACGGTCGGCGAGGCCCTGGACGCGGACGATCTCGCCGAGGTGGAGCGCACGGTGATCGACGGGTTCCCGATGCCCGCCAGGCTGCCCCATGTCCGCGGAAGCATGCTGCCGCCCGGCCTGCTGCAGACCGACGGCTACCGCGCGTGGCTCGCTCGGCTGGACGGCCGCCCCGCCGGTGCCTGCATCAGCTACGACGACGGCACGGCGGTCGGCATCTACTCCGTGGCGACCCTGCCCGAACACCGCTCCCGCGGCGTCGGCCGTGCGGTGGTGGCGGCGGCCCTCGCCGCCCACCCCGACCGGGTCGCCACGCTGGTGGCCACGCTCCTGGGCGAGCCCCTCTACCGCCGGCTCGGCTTCACCGAGTACGGCGTCTCGCGCTGGTGGCGCTACCCGGCGACGCCGTCGTCGATGACGGTGTAGCCGGCCGCGGCGCCTCGCAGGGCTGCCGCGGGCGGCGCAACGAACCTCGTCCTGCCGATCTCGGCAGTGACAGCCGACCGGGAGCCCGTCTGGAGGGAACCCGTCGGCAGGGCGCCGGCCTGTACGACGCCGGGCTGCCGGAGTGCCGGTCCGGAGGTGGGCGAGAGCTGGGCGGCCGGGGCGACTGCGGCCACCGAGGCGGCTCTCGCGGCGGCCGCCGGCCTGACCGGCACGACCTCCATCGGCAGTTGCTGCGCCGCACCGGAGGCGGCGGCCTCGGCGGTCGCACGGGGGAGTCCTGCTCCGACGCCCGGCAGTCGGGCCGCCCGGTGCTCGGCGGCCGCCCGGCGGGCCGATGCCTGCTGCGCCACGGCGCGGCGGACGGCTCCGCGGTGCACGGTGGCGGCCGTCGGTGCATTCCGGGCGCTGAGGACGAGCCCGACCGCCTCCGGCAGCCCGGCCGCGCTCAGCGTCGGACGGTAGCCCTGCTCGGCCCACGGGCGGCCCAGGTGCAGCCAGACGCTGCGCAGCCCGGCGACCTCGGCCCCGGCGATGTCGGCCGGACCGTGGTCGCCCACCATCCATGTGCTGTTCTCCCACCCGGGGGTGAGCGGTACCCCGCAGCGGCGGGCGCCGATCTCGAAGATCATGGGGTCCGGCTTCACGCAGCGGGCCTCCTCCGAGATCACCCAGCCGTCGACCAGCGCCCCGAGGCCGGTCCGCCGGATCTTCTCCAGCTGCGGCTTGGTACCGCCGTTGCTGACGATGCCCAGCGTCCAGCCGGAGGCACGCGCCGCGTGCAGGGCGTCGATGTGGGTGTCCGGGCAGTGGATGTGGGTGTTGATGCCGCGGCGGTAGTGCGCCAGCAGCAGGTCCATGGAGTGGTCGAGGCCGTAGCGGCGCTTCGCGGCGCCGAGTACGGTGCTGCGCGGCACGTAGCCGCTGCCGTCGATCGTGGTGAACCAATCGATGTCGCCGGCGGGCAGACGGTGTTCGGCCAGGAAGTCCTGGGCCCAGGCTCGGTAGGCGGCGTCCCTGGGCAGCAGGGTGTTGTCGAGGTCGAACAGGAGCAGCGGCATGTCGAAGATGCTGCCAGTGCTCGCGCGTATGCATGTGGCAATTGCCAATCACGGTCCGCCCACAGAGTGAAATGGCCGAATCCGGACGGTGACCGTCCCGTAGCCGATCGCAACGCCCGGTGCGGGTGGGATTGGGTGTGTGCGTGGGGTGGTCGTGGCCCCCTGTGCTTCAGTGGTGGGTGGGCTGGTCGGGGCGCTTGGGGCGGATGCGATACCCGGGGCTCCGGAGGCGGGCCGGTGCCCGTGCGCGGCGCCCGGGCGGAGGCCCGATGTACCTGTGGATGACGGTCGGATCACGTTGTGTGGTCGGCCTGTTGCGCAGTCGGGGGGTTGTCGGTCAAGCTTCCGGGAACCTCCGTGCCCGGTGGCCGCCGGCCACTGTTCACGGGGGCGCGTACAGCACGGTGTGCGCGGTCCTTTCGCAGGAATCCTTGTCGTATCAGGACTCGACTGCTGGGCCGCCTTCCGTGCTCGTCGTACTCTGAGAGGAACAGGTCGCGTTCAGTGGTGCTCGGCGGAGAGCGGCTCGGTGCCGTGGGTGGACCTGCTGCCCCGGCAGCGCTGTCGCGCCCTGTCGGCCCGTTTTCTCCGAATTGCTGTGAGCGATGGCTGGTTTTGAGCCTCCCGTGCCCGCTGGTGCGGATGCCGCCGGGGGCGGTGTGTTGCCGGCCGGTGGCGGGCCCGTCGGTGGCCGCTCGCACGCCCGCCGCGCTGCCCTCGCTGCGGCGCGCCACGCAGCCCTCCGCGCCTGGCCGTTGTCGGCCCGCCGCCGTACCGAGCAGGACGGTGTCCGCACGACCGCGCAGGCACCCGGCGGCGAGCGGCGTGGCGGTGAGCGGCGTGGCGGCGAGCAGCGGCCCGAGAGTGCCGCTGGCAGCGGGCGAGGGGGTGACGCGGTGACCGACGGCCAGGGCCCCATGACGGGCCGGACCGAGGGCGACGGCGAGCCCATGCTGAAGGAGCAGGCGGCGCGTCCCTGCGATCCGGTGTTCCAGCACGGTGTGGTGGTGGGCTTCGACGGCTCACTCTCCAGCGAGCGCGCGCTGGCCTACGCCGTCGGCATGGCACGCAGGTCGCAGTGCGGCCTGGTGATCGTGCACGTGGCGAACCGGCTGCCCGCCACGGTCTGGGCCGGGTGCGAGCCCCCGGTCTTCGTCGACCTTCCCGACCACCGCACGGAGATCCTCGGCCTGGAGCTGGCCTGCGCGGACTTCCTGGCCGGCGTGCCGTGGATCCTCGTCGAGCGGGGCGGCGACATCTGCCACGAGATCGAGGAGGTCGGCCGCGAGTACGCCGCCGACGCGATCGTCGTGGGCAGCACCCGCGGCCTGCTCGGCAAGGTCTTCGGGTCGGTGTCCGGGCGGCTGGCGCGGCGCGCCAACCGCCCGGTGATCGTCATTCCCTGACGGCAGGTCATGCCCCCGTGGCGGGCTGCCACGGATCGCCGTACGGCGACCGCACGCCGTGGTCGCGACGCGGCCGCATGCGGGTCGTACGGGCGGCCGTGCCGCCCCCTGACGGGCTGCCAGGGGAGTCGGCGGACGTGCTGCTGTCAGGGAGCCGACCGGGGCGTCCTCAGGAGGTCACACCGAGCTCTCGCGCGATGAGCATCCGCTGGACCTCCGAGGTGCCCTCACCGATTTCGAGGATCTTGCAGTCGCGCCAGAACCGGGCGACCGGGAACTCGTTCATGAAGCCGTACCCGCCGTGGATCTGGGTCGCCTCGCGTGCGTTGTCCACGGCGGCCTCCGATGCGTACAGCTTCGCGATCGCAGCCTCCTTCTTGAACGGTTCGGAGTGCAGCAGCCGGGAGGCGGCGTCCCGCCAGGCCAGGCGGGCGGTGTGGGCGCGCATCTCCATGTCGGCGAGCTTGAACTGGATGACCTGATTGGCACCGATCGGCCGCCCGAAGGCGCGCCGCTGACCGGCGTAGGCGACGGACTGGTCCACGCATCCCTGGGCCAGGCCGGTGGCCAGGGCGGCGATGGCGATGCGCCCCTCGTCGAGGATGCGCAGGAACTGGGCGTACCCGCGGCCGCGGGCACCCAGCAGGTTGGCCGCGGGGACGCGGCAGTCGGTGAAGGACAGTTCGCGGGTGTCGGAGGCGTTCCACCCGACCTTGGAGTACTTCTTGGAGACCTGGAACCCGGGTGTCCCGGTCGGCACGATGATGGAGGAGATTTCCCGGGTTGGCGAGAGGGTCGAGCCGCCTTCACTCGAACGAGTGGACGGTTCGGTCAGGGCGGTCACCGTGACCAGACCCGTGATGTCGGTGCCCGAGTTGGTGATGAAGCACTTGGTGCCGTTGATGACCCACTCGTCGGTCGCCTCGTCGTACCGCGCCGTGGTCCGGGTGGCGCCGGCGTCGGAACCGCCCTCGGGCTCGGTCAGGCCGAACGCGCCGAGCATCTCGCCCGAGGTCAGCCGGGGCAGCCAGGTGCGCTTCTGCTCCTCGGTGCCGAAGCGGTAGACGGGCATCGCGCCCAGCGAGACGGCCGCCTCCAGGGTGATCGCCACCGAGGAGTCGACCCGCGCCAGCTCCTCCAGGGCGATGCAGAGCGCGAAGTAGTCGCCGCCCATGCCGCCGTACTCCTCGGGGAACGGCAGGCCGAACAGGCCCATCTCGCCCATCTCGCGGACGATCTCGTACGGGAACTCGTTCTGCTCGTAGAACTCGCCGATCTTGGGTGCGACCCGGTCGTTCGCGAATTCCGCGACGGTCCGTCGCAGCTCTTCGTACTCGGTGCTCAGCCGGTGGTCGAGCATGGTGATCCTCCTGGATCGCGGCCGGTCGGGCCGGTGTGATGACGGTGTTGACGGGGTGTGTCAGGCGGACGGGCCGAGCAGTGCCCGGACGGTCCGCGACTGGCTGGGGCGGCCGAGCTGCCGGGCCATCCAGCCGCTGGTGGCGGCCAGGGCGCCCAGGTCGACGCCGGTGTCGATGCCGAGGCCGTGGAGCATCCACACGAGGTCCTCGGTGGCCAGGTTGCCGGTGGCGCTCTTGGCGTACGGGCAGCCGCCGAGGCCGCCCGCGGAGGCGTCCACGACGGTCACGCCGGACCGCAGCGCGGCGAGCGTGTTGGCCAGCGCCTGACCGTACGTGTCGTGGAAGTGGACGGCGAGCCGCTCCATCGGCACGCCGGCCTCCGCGAAGCCCGCCAGCAGGGCGGTGACCTGGCCGGGGGTGGCGGTGCCGATGGTGTCGCCGAGGCTCAGCTCGGCGCAGCCCATCTCCAGCAGGCGCAGGCCGAAGCCGATCACCTGCGCCGCCGGCACGGGACCCTCCCAGGGGTCGCCGAAGCACATCGAGAGGTAGCCGCGGACGGGCACGCCCGCGTCGGCGGCCCGCTCCACGACCGGGCGGAACATCGCCATGGCCTCGTCGGCGGACCGGTTGAGGTTCCGTCTGGCGAAGGTCTCGGTGGCGCTGGCGAAGACCGCCACGTCGGCCGCGCGGTGCGCGAGTGCCCGGTCGAGCCCGCGCTCGTTCGGCACCAGCACCGGCAGCCGCAGGCCCGGGTACCGGTCGGTCAGCCCGGCCAGGCGGGGCATCAGCTCCTCGGCGTCGGCCAGCTGCGGCACCCACTTCGGGTGGACGAAGCTGGTCGCCTCGACCGTGCGCAGGCCGGCGGCCGCCAGCCGGGCGACGAACTCGGCCTTCACCTCCACCGGGACGAGCGCGCTCTCGTTCTGCAGGCCGTCCCGCGGGCCGACCTCGTGGATGCGCACCCGGGCCGGCAGCGACGGGTCCCGGACCGGGTCGGGCAGGCCGAGCTCCAGCACTCCGGGCTCCGCCGCGGCGGCGCCCGCCTCCTGCTGCTCCGCGGTCACGACGCCACCTCGCCGACGGCGGCCGCGCCGCCCTCCTCGGCCGCCGCGACGACGGCCAGCAGTTCGTCCATGGCCACGGTCGAGCCCGCGGCGGCCCGCAGCTCGCTGACGGTGCCGTCGTGCGGCGCCGCGATCACGTGTTCCATCTTCATGGCCTCCAGGACCAGCAGGGTCTGACCGCGGGTCACCCGCTCGCCGACCGCGGCCTTGACCACGGTGACGGTGCCCGGCATGGGCGCGGTCAGGGCGCCGTGGTGGGCGCCGCCCCCGGCGGCGCGGTCCGCCACCGGGTCGTGGGAGTGCACCGCCCAGGCGTCGCCGTCCACGGCGAGCCAGTCGACCCGGCCCGCGGGCCCGTTGTCGGTGGTGTGTGCGAACGTCGTCTGCAGACCGTCCACGGAGATGTGCAGACGGTCACCGCTGCGGGCGGCCCGGGCCCGCCGCACGGGGCCGTCGCCGACCCGCACCTGCAGGTCGGACGCGGTCGGTGACGGATTGTCGGTCGGTTCGGCCACGGTGCCGGGCACGATCGGTCGTACCAGTACGGTGACGGGCTCGCGGCCGGCGAGCCGCAGTCGGTGGGCGGTCCAGGCGGCCGCGCCGCCCAGGCGCCACCCGGAAGGGAGGGAGTACGGGTCCGTCCAGCCGCCCGGCACGGCGGCGGGGGCGAGGTCCAGCTGCCGCACGAGTGCGGCGGCGACGGGCAGCAGGTCCGGGGAGGCGTCCGCGTCCGACCCGGGGCCGGCGGCGTCGGTACCGACGGTGTCCGCGGTGTCGGCACCGGTGCGGGTGTACGGGGAGCTCAGCAGTACGGGGGTCTGCTGGGTGGTCCGCTCCACCAGCCCGGTGTCGAGCCGGCCGGCGGCGACCTCGGGGTGTGCGAGCAGTCGCCGCAGGAAGCCGGTGTTGGTGGTGACACCCAGGATGCGGGTGTCCGCCAGCGCGGCACGCAGCCGGCGGAGCGCGGTCGGGCGGTCGGGCCCGTACGCGATCACCTTCGCCAGCATCGGGTCGTACAGGCTGCCGACCTCGGTGCCGGCCGCGACGCCGGAGTCCACCCGGATGCCCTCGCCGACGGGCTCCTCCAGCCGGAGGATGCGCCCGCCGGTCGGCAGGAAGTCGCGGTCGGGGTCCTCGGCGCAGATCCGGGCCTCGATCGCGTGGCCCTGGAAGGAGATGTCGGACTGCTCGAACGGCAGCGCCTCGCCCGCCGCCACCCGCAGCTGCCACTCGACGAGGTCGAGCCGCTGCGGCTCGCCACCGCCCTGCGCGCGCACGGCGATCGCGAGCTCGGTGACCGGGTGCTCCACCTGGAGGCGCGTGTTCATCTCCATGAAGAAGAAGTCGAGGACGCCCTCGGGTACGGCCGCACCGGGCTCCAGGCCGGGCACGATGAACTCCACCGTGCCGGCGCCGGTGTAACCGCAGGCCTCGGCGGCCCGCACGGCCGCCGCACCCATGGCCGCCCGGGTCTCCTCGTTGAGCAGAACGGAGGGAGCCTCTTCGATCAGCTTCTGGTGGCGGCGCTGCAGGCTGCACTCGCGCTCGCCGAGGTGCACCGTGGCGCCGTGCGCGTCCGCGAGGACCTGCACCTCGATGTGGCGCGGGCGGTCGACCCAGCGCTCCAGCAGCAGGGTGTCGTCGCCGAACGCGGTCCGGGCCACCCGGCGTGCCGCGTCGATCTCGGTCGGGAGATCGGCGGGTTCGCGGACCAGGCGCATGCCCTTGCCGCCGCCGCCCGCGGACGGCTTGAGCAGCACCGGGTAGCCGATCGTCTCCGCGGCCGCGACGAGTTCCGCGTCGCTCGGGGAGCCGCCCTGGCTGCCGGGCACCACCGGCACGCCCGCGACGCGGACGGCCTCCTTGGCGTTGATCTTGTCGCCCATGAGCTCGACCGCGGTCGGCGGCGGGCCGATGAACACCAGGCCCGCGTCGGCGCACGCCCGCGCGAAGCCGGGGTTCTCCGCGAGGAAGCCGTAGCCCGGGTGCACGGCCTGGGCGCCCGTGCGCCGCGCGGCGGCCAGCAGCAGGTCGGTCCGCAGGTAGGTCTCCGCCGCCGAGCTGTCGCTGTGCCCCTCCGGGCCCAGCCGGACGGCGAGGTCGGCGGCGCGGACGTGCGGGGCGTCGGCGTCCGCGTCGCTGTGCACGGCGACGGAGCGGATGCCGAGCCGCCGCAGGGTGCGGATCACCCGGAGGGCGATCTCACCCCGGTTGGCGACCAGAACGGTGTCGAACATGGGAGGTCTTCCTCCGGGTCGAGGGGTGGGCGCGGTCGGTGCGGCCGAGGCGGATCCGGCGGGGCTGCCGTCCGGGGACGGCCGCTCCCGAGTGCGGCGGGCCCGCCGGGCCGACGGCGGCGGGTGGTGCTGCGGCGGGTGGTGCTGCTGTGGAGGGCGGTGACTGCAGTGCGGCGATTCCGAGGCCTGCGGCGCGGTCGGCGACCGCGGTGCGCCGGCGCCCGGTGCGGCCCGACCGCCGAGCGGCCGCGCTGCGCCGGATCACCGCGGCGGCAGGCCGGACCGCGGTGTCCGCAGTGTCCCGGCCCGCCGCCACGGCTCACATCCGGAAGACGCCGTACGGGCGCGGCTCGGCGAGCGGTGCGTTGGCGCAGGCGGTGAGCGCCAGACCGAGGGCGGTCCGGGTCTCCATCGGGTCGATCACGCCGTCGTCCCAGAGCCGGGCGGTGGCGTAGTAGGCGTTGCCCTGCCGCTCGTACTGCTCGCGGACGGGGCGCTTGAACTCCTCCTCCGCCTCGGCCGGCCAGTCCTCGCCCTGGGCCTCGAACTGGTCGCGGCGCACGGTCGCGAGCACCGACGCGGCCTGCTCGCCGCCCATCACCGAGATCTTGGCGCCCGGCCACATCCACAGGAACCGCGGCGAGTACGCCCGACCGCACATCGAGTAGTTGCCGGCGCCGTACGAGCCGCCGATGACCACCGTCAGCTTGGGCACCCGGGTGCAGGCCACGGCCGTCACCATCTTGGCGCCGTGCTTGGCGATGCCGCCCGCCTCGTACTGGCGGCCCACCATGAAGCCGGTGATGTTCTGCAGGAAGAGGAGGGGGATGCCCCGCTGGTCGCACAGCTCGATGAAGTGCGCGCCCTTGAGCGCGGACTCGGCGAAGAGCACGCCGTTGTTGGCGACGATGCCCACCGGGTGGCCGTGGATGCGGGCGAAGCCGGTCACCAGCGTCTGCCCGTACTCCGCCTTGAACTCGGCGAACCGGCTGCCGTCCACCAGGCGCGCGATCACCTCGCGCACGTCGTACGGGGTGCGCGGGTCCACCGGCACCGCACCGTACAGGCCGGCCGGGTCCACCGCGGGCGCCTCCACCGGGGCGAGCTGCCACGGCGCGGGGGTGCGGGGGCCGAGCCCGGCGACGATGGTGCGGACGATCGACAGGGCGTGCGCGTCGTCCTCGGCCAGGTGGTCGGTGACGCCGGAGGTCTTGGAGTGCAGCTCGCCGCCGCCCAGCTCCTCCGCGGTGACGACCTCGCCGGTGGCCGCCTTCACCAGCGGGGGACCGCCGAGGAAGATCGTGCCCTGGTTGCGGACGATGACGGCCTGGTCGCTCATGGCCGGCACGTAGGCGCCGCCGGCCGTGCAGGAGCCGAGCACGGCCGCGATCTGCGGGATGCCGGCGGCGGAGAGCCGGGCCTGGTTGTAGAAGATGCGGCCGAAGTGGTCGCGGTCGGGGAACACCTCGTCCTGCATCGGCAGGAAGGCGCCGCCGGAGTCCACCAGGTAGACGCAGGGCAGCCGGTTCTCCAGGGCCACCTCCTGCGCACGCAGGTGCTTCTTGACCGTCATCGGGTAGTAGGTGCCGCCCTTGACGGTCGCGTCGTTGGCGACGACGACCACCTCGCGGCCGGCCACCCGGCCGATGCCGGCGATCACGCCCGCGGCCGGGGCCGTGCCGTCGTACAGGCCGTCGGCGGCCAGCGGGCACAGCTCCAGGAAGGGCGAGCCCGGGTCGAGCAGGGTGTCCACGCGGTCGCGCGGGAGCAGCTTGCCGCGGGCGGTGTGCCGGGCGCGGGCCTTGGCACCGCCGCCCAGGGCGGCCGCGCCGAGCTTGCTGCGCAGCTCGTCCACCAGTTCCCGGTGCGCGGCCTCGTTGGCCCGGTACGCGGCGGAGCCGGGATCGGCCGCGGATTCCAGCCGCGGTGCCGGCGCCGCGGCTGCGCCGTCGAAGGCGTTGCGCGGTTCGGTGCCGGCGGCCGGGCCGGTGAGCCGGCCGGCCGCCGGGCCGACGGCAGATCCAATGGATGAGAGGACCATCCCAAGAGCTCCCTTGCCCTCGGAGCCGAGCGGGCATGCGGACGGATGAGTCCGCTGCCCAGAGGTTAATGAGCGTTAACTCCTGCCGTCAGGTTAACCGCCCTTAACCCGGCTGTCTACGATGGGCAGCATGCCGAACGTGCCAGCAGCCTCCGCGCTCCCACGCCGCGACCAGATCCGCAAGGAGGCCGCGCGCCTCTTCGCCGCGCGGGGCTTCCTCGGGGTGGGAGTGGACGAGATCGGCAAGGCGGTCGGCATCAGCGGCCCCGGCCTGTACCGGCACTTCTCCGGCAAGGACGCCATGCTCGCCGACCTGCTGGTGGGCATCAGCGAGCGCCTGCTGGAGGAGGGGCGGCGCCGGGCCGGCGAGGCCGAGGGCGTGGGCGGCCCCTCCGGCGCCCTGGACGCCCTGATCGGCGGGCACGTGGACTTCGCCCTGGACGACCGGGATCTGATCATCCTGCACGACCGGGAACTGCTCCATTTGAAGGAGGAGGACCGCCGGCGGGTCCGCCGCCTGCAGCGCGGCTACGTCGAACTGTGGGTCGGCGTCGTCCGCGGGGCGTTCCCGGCGCTCGCCGCCCCGGGTGCGGAGCCGCTGGCCCGTGCGGCCGTGCACGCGGTGTTCGGCCTGCTCAACTCCACCCCGCACAGCGCCGCGCCGCACTCCGCGCAGAGCGACCGTTCGGGACTGCCCCGCGACGCCATGGCCGCCCTGCTGCACAGCCTGGCCCAGGGTGCGTTCGCCGCGGCCGCCGAGAGCGCCGCCTCGGGTGCGGTGGTCGCCCCGGGTGCCGCCGCCGCACCCGGTCCTGCGGCCGAGGAGGGCGCGGCGTAGGCCGTGCGGGTGAGGGAGTAGGACCAGCGCCGGAGGCCCGTCCGGCCGCTCGGCCCGTGCGTCCCGGCGAGTGCGTCGGCGACCCTGGAAGGCGTCGGGAAGGTTCCCCGGCGGCATGTCGTTGAGCCTCCCGGGCGTCCGTCGAAACGCGATGGACGGCGGTCGAGCCGAATGGTTAGTATCCCTAAATATGCCTGAGACTCATGGTTCTACTGCGGAGATGTCCCGGAACGCCGATCCTCAGAGCAGCCGGTCCGGCAAGGCCACCCTGCGCCGCCGCTCCGGCAGATCCGCCGACGGGAGCACACCTCCGGACGACACGGGCAGTGCCGCCACGGCCTCCCCGGACGACTCCCACTGGCTCCGCCGCCTGGTCGGCTACTCCTGGCGCTACCGCCGCAACGTGCTGCTCGCCTTCGGCGCCTCGCTCGTCGGCATGGCCGTCAGCGCCGTCGTCCCGCTGATCACCAAGCTGATCATCGACGACGTCATCACCGCGCACAGCCGCCCGCTCGCCCCCTGGGCCGTCGTCCTGCTGCTCGCCGCCGTCCTGGTCTTCGTCTGTGCGCAGATCCGCCGCTACTACGGCGGCCAGCTCGCCCTCGACGTCCAGCACGACCTGCGCGCGGACCTCTTCAAGTCGCTCACCCGGCTCGACGGCCGCCGCCAGGACCGGCTCGACACCGGGCAGGTCGTCGGCCGCGCCACCTCCGACCTCCAGCTCATCAACGGCCTGCTCTCGATGCTGCCGATGATGACCGGCTACTTCCTGATGTTCTGCATGTCCCTGGTGGTCATGCTCTGGCTCTCGCTGCCGCTCACCGTGATCGCCCTGGTCATGGCCCCCGTCCTGTGGTGGTGCGCCGCCCTCAGCCGCAAGCGGCTCTTCCCGGCGACCTGGGCCGCGCAGCAGGAGGCCGCAGCGGTCGCCGGCGTGGTGGACGCGGCCGTCGGCGGCGTCCGGGTGGTGAAGGGCTTCGGCCAGGAGGCCCAGGAACGCGCCAAGCTGGAGAAGGCCTCCCGCGGCCTGTACGCCGCCCGGCTCCGCTCGATCCGGCTGAACAGCCGCTACACCCCGGCCATGCAGGCCGTCCCGGCACTCGCCCAGGTCGCCGTGCTCGCCCTCGGCGGCTGGCTGGCCGTCCAGGGCAAGGTCTCGCTCGGCACCTTCGTCGCCTTCTCCACCTACGTCGCCCAGCTGACCGGCCCCGTCCGGATGCTCGCCATGGTGATCACCGTCGGCCAGCAGGCCCGGGCCGGCGTGGAGCGCGTCCTCCAGCTGATCGACCAGCGCCCGCACGTCCAGGAACGGCCCGACGCCCGCCCGCTCCCGCTCGGCGAGACCACCGCCGGCAGCCCCGCCCCCGGCACAGCGGCCTCGGCCCCCTCCGCACCGGGCACCCCCGCCCTCGAACTCGACCGGGTCGACTTCCACTACGAGGGCCACGAGGACGCCGTCCCCGTGCTCGACGGGCTCAGCCTCAGCCTCGCCCCCGGCGAGACGCTCGCCCTGGTCGGGGCCTCCGGCTCCGGCAAGTCCACCGTCGCCCAGCTCGTCCCGCGCTTCTACGACCCGATGGCCGGCGCCGTCCGGCTGCACGGCCACGACCTGCGCGACATCACCCTGGACTCGCTGCGCGCCGCCGTCGGCATCGTCCCCGAGGACAGCTTCCTGTTCTCCGAGAGCGTCCGCACCAACATCGCGTACGGGCACCCCGAGGCCACCGACGCACAGATCGAGGCCGCCGCCCGGGTCGCCCAGGCCGACGGCTTCGTCCGGGAGCTCCCGGACGGCTACGACACCAAGGTCGGCGAGCAGGGCCTCACCCTCTCCGGCGGCCAGCGCCAGCGGATCGCACTCGCCCGCGCGATCCTCACCGACCCCGGCATCCTGCTCCTGGACGACGCGACCTCCGCCGTCGACCCGCAGGTCGAGGCCGAGATCTTCGGGGCGCTGCGCTCCGTGATGGCCGGCCGCACCACCCTGCTCATCGCCCACCGGCGCTCCACCCTGCAGCTCGCCGACCGGATCGCCGTACTCGAACGCGGCCGCCTGGTCGACATCGGCACCCACGAAGAGCTCGACGCCCGCTGTCCCCTCTACCGGGCCCTGATCACCGACCCGGACGCGGCCGACTCCGAGGCCGACGCCGCCACCGCGGACGCCCGCTCCGCACAGGCCGCCGACACCACCGCCGGCTCCCGGCCGGCCACCGGCACCGACACCCTCGCCGGAACGGCCCCGGCCCCGGCAGCAGCCGACGCCGCCGGCCGCACCGGCGCAGCGGCGGCCGGCAAGCCCGCCGCCGACGCCGACCTGCTCGCCAAGGTCGCCGCACTCCGGCCGGCCACCGACACCCCCGACATCAAGGCCGAGGACGCCGAGGCCGGAGACCCGAACTTCAGCCTCCGCCGGCTGCTCGCACCCTTCCGCGGCCCGCTGGCGCTCGCCCTGCTGCTCGTCTCCCTGGACACCGCCGCCGGGCTCACCCTGCCGATCCTGATCCGGCACGGCATCGACGACGGCGTCAGCAAGGCCGCCATGACCGGCGTCACCGTCGCCGCCCTGGCCGCACTGATCGTCGTCCTGCTCGACTGGGGAGTGCAGAGCGCCGAGACCAGGGTGAGCGGACGCACCGGCGAACGCGTCCTCTACACCCTGCGGCTGAAGATATTCGCGCACCTCAACCGACTCGGCCTCGACTACTTCGAGCGCGAGCTCACCGGCCGGATCATGACCCGGATGACCACCGACGTCGACTCGATCTCGACCTTCCTGCAGACCGGTGTCGTCACCGCCGTGGTCAGCCTGCTCACCTTCTTCGGCATCTTCGCCGCCCTGCTGATCCTCGACGCCGGCCTCGCCCTGGTGGTCTTCGCCGTCCTGCCCGTCCTGGCCGTGGCCACCCTGGTCTTCCGCCGCAAGTCCACCGCCCAGTACCAGATCTCCCGCGACCTGATCTCGACGGTCAACGCCGACCTGCAGGAGAACGTCGCCGGCATGCGGATCGTCCAGGCGTTCCGCCGCCAGGACGTCAACACCGCCCGGTTCGTCGCCCGCGGCCTGGAGTACCGCGACGCACGGGCCCGCGCCCAGCTCTACATCTCGCTGTACTTCCCGTTCGTCCAGTTCCTCTCCAGCGTCGCCTCGGCCCTGGTGCTGATCGCCGGCGCCGCCCGGGTCGACGCCGGCACCCTCACCATCGGCGCCCTGGTCGCCTACCTGCTCTACATCGACCTGTTCTTCGCACCGGTCAACCAGCTCTCCCAGGTGTTCGACGGCTACCAGCAGGCGAGTGTGAGCCTCGGCCGCATCCGCGAATTGCTGCGCACCCCGACCAGCACCCCCGAGAGCGAGTCGAGCGTGCCGGTGCGCCGGCTCAAGGGCGACATCCGGCTGGACGGCGTGAGCTTCGCCTACAACGGGGACGGCGAGATCCGGCCCGACGTGCTCAGCGGCATCGACCTGCACATCCCGGCCGGCCAGACCGTCGCGCTGGTCGGTGAGACCGGCGCGGGCAAGTCGACCCTGGTCAAGCTGGTCGCCCGGTTCTACGACGCCACCGGCGGCACCGTCAGCATCGACGGCACCGACGTCACCGCCTTCGACCTCGCCCAGTACCGCCACCGCCTCGGCGTCGTCCCGCAGGAGGCGTACCTCTTCGCCGGCAGCATTCACGAGGCGATCGCCTACGGCCGGCCCGAAGCCACCCGCGCCGAGGTCGAGGCCGCCGCCCGGGCGGTCGGCGCACACGACATGATCCTCGGACTCTCCGGCGGCTACGAGCACGAGGTCGCCCCGCGCGGACGGAACCTCTCCGCGGGCCAGCGCCAGCTGATCGCCCTCGCCCGCGCCGAACTCGTCGACCCGGACATCCTGCTGCTCGACGAGGCCACCGCCGCCCTCGACCTCGCCAGTGAGGCCGCCGTCAACCAGGCCGCCGACCGACTCACCGGCGGCCGGACCACCCTGGTCATCGCGCACCGGCTCACCACCGCCGAGCGCGCCGACCGGATCGTCGTCCTCGACCACGGCCGGATCGTGGAGGACGGCACGCACGCCGACCTGCTCGCCCACGGCGGCGTCTACCACCGGCTCTGGCAGGCCTTCGTCTCCGACGGCCGCCCGACCCCGGTCGGCTGAGTCCACCGGACCGCCCCGGGGTACGGCGACCTGCGCGCAGGATTCTGTCCGAGCAGGCCCCGTACCCCGGCAGGCCCTCGGCCGGTCCGGGTCCTGCCGGCTCAGACCGCCATCAGCGCCGCGAACAGCGATGCCGCGTCGGCGCCCCGCGGCAGGTCGCTCACCTGCCCGTCGCCGACCTCGACCACCCGCCACCCCGAACCGTCCGCCCGTCGCGCCAGGTCGGTGCTGACGAACCGGCAGCCCAGGCTGCGCACCAGCGGCCCGACCTCCGACAGGTCCGCGTCCGGTGCGGGCCCCGGAGCCGAGTCCGGATGCGGACCGCGCAGCACCGGCACACCGTCCACCCACCACACCCGGGCCTCCACGGCCCGCCCCTGCGCATCCCGGACGAACTCCTCGTAACGCCGCAGCACGATCCCGCCCTCCGGGGCGCCGTCCTGCAGCTCGACGAATCGCGCCACCACCCGGCACAGCCCGTCGATGTCCGCGAGATCCGGGACGAAGCAGGCCTCCTCCCACTCGTACTTGCGGGACTTCACGAAGTCCTTGACCACCGCGGGGCCGCTCCCGCCCAGCCCGAGCGCCAGGCCGGCCAGGTCGTCGGCGGAGGGCAGCCCGGGTCCGGACAGCCACCGACTGTCCGGCGTCGCACCCTCGAACACCCCGTACCAGCCGGGCAGTTCGTGCGCATCGGCGTAACCGGCCGGCGTGGTCAGCAGGGTGCCACCCCGCTCGGCCAGGGCAGCCGCCAGCGCCTGGTACGCGGGGACGCCGACCATCCAGCCGCGGTACCAGAGCGGCCCGACCCCGCCGGGGACGAGGCGCACCGCCCCCTGCGCGTCGCCCGCGACGAGCGCGTCGTGGTCGAGCAGGACACAGGTGCCACCCAGGTCGCGCACCACCTGCGTCTCCCACACGTAGTGCGGGTCGGGCCTCCGCGGAAACAGCGGGTCGGTGGGCACCAGGACGGCCGGCGTGGTCATGGCCCACAGCGTACGGCGCACACGGCGGCGCGCACCCCGCTGCGCACCACCCGTCGGGGGACGAACGTGCCGGTGTCCACCGTTCGGACTGCCCCTGGAGCCCGCCGAATTCGGTCGACACACCCCGCACCGCGTGCCAGGGTGATCCGATGTCCAAGCTGCGACGACTCCTCGGACGAGGGAACACCCGACCCGCTCCCACCCCCGACGGACGGATGCCGCGGAGAGCGGCACGCACCGTCGTCCTCGCCCCGGACGGCTCCGTCTTCCTGCTCCGCAGCGACAACGCCGAGGTCGGCGTCCACTGGACGATGCCCGGCGGCGGCATCGAGGACGGCGAGTCACCGCTGGTCGGCGCCCGCCGCGAACTGTCCGAGGAGACCGGCTGGACGGACATCGAGCCCGGCCCCCTGCTCTGCACCTGGGAGCACGACTTCACCTGGCACGGCATCCCCGTCCGCCAGCACGAGCACGTCTTCCTGGCCACCGGCCCGCGCCGCGGCCCCGTCGGCGACGTCAGCCACGTGCACCGCGTCGACGGCATCCTGGACTGGCGCTGGTGGACGCCGGAGGAACTGGCGGCCGCCGACGCCGACGCACTGTGGCCCCCGCAGCTCCCCGCCCTCCTGGCCGCCCTCCGCGCACCGGCCGCACCCGGCCCGGAGGCCGTACTCGACCTGTCGGCCGTGGAGCCGGTGCACCTCGGCCATGTGCCGCAGGGCACCCCCAACAGCCGCCCCGAGGACCCTCCGCTCCGGGCCGCGGCCGAGCTGCCCGGCTGACACGACACCACCTGACGGGCGGAGCCGACCGGTTCACTGCCGCGGCGGCTCCGCCTGCCAGCCGTGCAGCGCGAGGTCGCGGTCGTGCAGCGCATCCGGGTTGATCAGCACGGTCAGGCAGGCAGCCGCCAGTTCGTCCGCAGCGAGCCCGGTGGAGGCGAGCAGCCGCTCGGTCGGCACGGCCACGGCGATCGCCTCCCGCCACGCGGGCAGCACCACCAGGCAGGTCCCGGCACCCAGCCGGACGAGCTTCGCCGTGACCCGTTCCGGCTCCCGCGGGCCGGCCGCGGCCGCCGGTGCCGAACCGCCGATCAGTATCCCGAGCGGTGTGCCGCCCTCCCCGTCGGCGCCGTCATGGGCCTGCCCCGCGCGGCCCGCACCACTGGCACGCCACGCCTCCAGCCGCTCGGGCGGACGGGGGTGGAGCCGCCGCAGGCGCCGGGACGGCACGGGCCGCCGCGCCCGCCGCAACTGTCGGCTGCCGTCGCCGCTGCCGGCGGCGCCGACGTTCCTGCTCGCCTCCGTACGGTCGGCGGCACCGGCACTGCCGCCGTCGCCCCTGTTGCCCCCGACCCGGTGTCCTTCGCCCGGCGCCCGCGGCGCGACGAGATCGGCGCCGGCCTCCTCCAGCAGCCGCCGCACATCCGCCTCCGGCCGATGGCAGGCCGCCGCCAACTCGGCCAGGCCCGCCCCCTGCTCGTACGCACCGCGCAGTCGGCTCGCGAGCCCGGCCAGCAACCGGACCGCGGTCGGATCACCACCCGGCTCGGCGGGGCCGTCCCCGGCAGGCGTCGGCCCCGCCGGGACGGCTCCACCGGACGAGCGGTCGGACGCTGGCTGGTCGAGCGAGGTCATCGGTGCGTGCCCTTCGGTCTGCGGCATGAACGATCCTGCCGCACACGGACCTTGGCGGCCAGGCCGATCCACGATGTGTCGACCGCGCGGACCCGGCCCGTCCGCCGGCCCCGCCGGCCCCTGTGCGTGTACCCGCTCGCCCGCCGGAAATCCCTGCCGGAAGGCCGCACACGAGCAGGTACCCTGGCCTCCATGAAGCAGCAGCCGTGCCTGAGCTGGCGGCCGTCCTAGGGACGGCCACCCCTCACGCACGACCACAGGGCCGTCCGCACGGACGGCCCTGCTGCGTTCCCGCACCTCGCGGACGGCAGGCGCCCCGGCGGACGGCGCACCCACCGACCACCGAGGAGCACCCCTTGACCACCACCGACTCGACCACCGCCGACCGGATCCGCCGCAACCCCGGGCACCACCGCGTCCTCACCGGAGACCGGCCGACCGGTCCGCTCCACCTGGGCCACTACTTCGGCACCCTGCAGAACCGGGTCGAACTCCAGCGCCTCGGCGTCGAACTCTTCGTCGTCGTCGCCGACTACCAGGTCCTCACCGACCGGGACCGCGCCGACAATCCGGCCGAGCACGCCGAGAACCTCGTCCTCGACTACCTGGCCGCCGGCATCGACCCCGACCGCGCCACGGTCTTCGCCCACAGCGCCGTCCCGGCCCTCAACCAGCTCCTACTGCCCTTCCTCAGCCTGGTCAGCGTCGCCGAACTCGGCCGCAACCCCACCGTGAAGGACGAGATCGCGCACTCCGGCCGCTCCACCGTCAGCGGACTCATGTTCACCTACCCCGTCCACCAGGCCGCCGACATCCTCTTCTGCAAGGCGGACCTCGTCCCCGTCGGCCAGGACCAGATCCCGCACCTGGAAACCACCCGCACCGTCGCCCGCCGCTTCAACGAGCGCTACGGCCCCGTCTTCCCGCAGCCCGAGGCACTGCTCTCCGCAGCACCGCTGCTCCTCGGCACCGACGGCGGCAAGATGAGCAAGAGCCGCGGCAACGCCGTCCCGCTCGGCGCCACCGAGGACGACACCGCCCGCCTCCTCCGCGCCGCCACCACCGACGCCGACCGCCGCATCAGCCACGACCCGGAGCACCGCCCCGGCGTCGCCGGCCTCCTGCAGCTCGCCGCCCTCTGCCTGGACCGCACACCCGAGGACGTCGCCGAGGAGATCGGCGACCGCGGGGCCGCAGCACTCAAACGCCTCGTCACCGAAGCCGTCAACGAGTACTTCCGGCCCATCAGGGCCCGCCGCGCCGAACTCGCCGCCGACCGGGGATTCCTGCGGGACGTCCTGCGCAACGGCAACGAGCGCGCCAACAAGGTGGCCGACACCACCCTCGCGGAGGTCCGCGAAGCGATGGGCACCGCGTGAAACCGCGTGAAGAGGAGCCGTTCCCGGTGAGCGGGTGGCCCGCACGCATTCCCGGTGCGGGGGTGGATCACTCCATCCCCGCACCGGGGAATACCGTGAGCAGGCGAACCGGTCACCACGGGGGAGAACCTGTCGATGGATCAGCTGACGACCGACGAATCCGCACACCGCCGCCACCCCTCCCCGGCCCGACGCCCCCGCCGCCTGACCGCGGGCGACCGTGTGGCCCTGGTCGCCCCCAGCGGCCCGATCGACCCGCAACGCCTCGCAGACGGCACCGCCCTGCTGCGCTCCTGGGGCCTGGAGGTCGCCCCCGGCGAACACCTCCTCGACCGCCACCCCGTCCACGGCTACCTCGCCGGCACCGACGCCGACCGCGCCGCGGACTTCCGCCGGGCCTGGCTCGACCCCGGCACCGCCGCCGTCATCTGCGCCCGCGGCGGCTACGGCGTCCAGCGCATGGTCGACCTGATCGACTGGGACGAGCTGCGCACCGCGCCCCCGAAGATCCTCGTCGGCTTCAGCGACGTCACCGTCCTCCACGAAGCCGTCTGCCTCCGCCTCGGCCTGCCCACCCTCTACGGCCCGATGGGCACCGCAGCCGCCTTCCTCGGAGACCCGGCCACCGCCGAGCACCTCCGCCGCACCCTCTTCGAACCGGCCACCACCCGCATCCTCACCTCCGCCACGGCCGAACCCCTCGTCCCGGGCCGGGCAGCCGGAACCACCGCCGGCGGCTGCGCCGCCCTCCTGGCCACCGACCGCGGCGCCCCCAGCGCCAGGAACTCCTTCGCCGGCACCATCCTGCTCCTGGAGGACGTCAACGAGCTGCCGTACCGGCTCGACCGGACCCTCACCCAGCTGCTCCGCACCGGCGCGCTCGACGGCGTCGCCGGAATCGCCCTGGGCTCCTGGGAGGGCTGCGGCCCCCTGGACCTCGTCCGCGAGGTCATGCTCGACCGGCTCGCCCCGCTGGGCGTCCCGGTGATCTGGGAGCTCGGCTTCGGCCACGGGCCGACCAGCCTCACCGTGCCCCTCGGCGTGCCGGCCGTCCTGGACGCGGACGCCGGCACGCTCACCCTCGACGAACCGGTGCTCGGCGAGCCCGACGCGTAGCTCCCGAGGCCGGTCTGCGGCCGGTCTGCGGGGCATGGGGCGGCACCGGCGGGGCGCCCGGGTGCGTGCTTCGTGCCTGCCGGACCGAAGCGTGAGTAGGGTGCGCCCATGCACGTAGACGTACACGGGGACCGCACGCCGGACCGCTCTCCCGATCGTTCTCCGGGTCGTTCGTCCGACCGCCGCTCGGACCGGCCCTCGGACCAGTCCTCGGACCGTCCCGATGGCGTGGATCTGCTTGGCGGGGCCGTGACGGAGGCATCGTCGCGCTCGACGGTCGAGCGGGCGCTGCAGCTCCTGAAGGGGCCCGGGAGTGCCACCGGGCGCGTGATCCTCGGGCTGGCAGGCCCGCCCGCCGCGGGCAAGTCGACGCTGGCCCGGCACCTCGTCGCAGAGATCGTGCGCGAGGAGGGCCCCGACGCAGCCGCGTACCTCCCGCTCGACGGATTCCACCTCGCCAACGCCCAGCTCGACCGCCTCGGTCTGCGCGCACGGAAGGGCGCGCCCGAGACGTTCGACGCGGCCGGATATGTGGCCCTGCTCCACCGGGTCGCGAACGAGCGATTCAACGACATCTATGTGCCGGACTTCGACCGGGCACTCGACGAACCGGTCGCTGCCCGCCACGTCGTCAGGCCGCACACCCGCCTGGTCGTCACCGAGGGCAATTACCTGGCCTCGCCCGACGCCCCTTGGACAGCAGTCCGCGGCCTGCTCCGAGAGCTCTGGTACGTCCACGCGGACGACGCCCTCCGCCACCGCCGCCTGATCGAGCGGCACACCGCCGGAGGCCAGGACCACCAGGCGGCCGCCCTGCGGACAGCCGCCAACGACCACCCCAACGGCGAGTACGTGAAGGCCGGCCGCGCCGCCTGCACCTGGTCCGTCCGAGTGACGGATTTGCCTCCGACCACCGATGGGCGTAGTGTTCTCTAGCCGCTCGGCAGGGAGCACCGGACACGCATCTGCGCGGACGGTCCCGGGGCGGCCAATCCTCCGAAACATCACTTCCCGGCTCGGGCTGGGTCGCGTCGTGCTGCGTGCCGTCGCGTCTCGGTGCGAATTCGGTGTGCGCGTTTTCGGGGATGGTGTTCGGGCCGGCGCCGGATTCGCTTTTCGGAGCGGGGATCGGCTAAGGTTTGAAACGTCGGACGGGCCGTCAGGTCGGTTCCGGCAAAGCGGTGGAGAAAGCAAGTCGGCGAAGAGCACTG